>JAKAJA010000108.1 GCA_021814085.1 Acidobacteriota bacterium
CGGCGTCATGGCGGCGCAGTCCATCGGCGAGCCGGGCACTCAGCTGACCATGCGTACCTTCCACATCGGCGGCACGGCCAGCAAGGAGACCGTCGAGACGCAGCACACGGCCCGCCACGGCGGCCGTGTCAAGCTCATCAACGTCAAGACCATCAAGAACCCCGAGGGCGGCCTCATCGTCATCAACCGCTCTGGCGCCCTCGTCCTCGCGGACGAGACGGGCCGCGAGCGGGAGAAGTACTCCCTCGTCTACGGCGCCCACCTCAAGGTGGCCGAGGGCGACAAGATCAAGCCCAAGACCGTCCTCGTGGAATGGGACCCCTACACGAACCCCATCCTGGCCGACGTGGGCGGTGAGGTCCACTTCAAGGACATCATCGACGGCGTGACGGTCCAGGAGGAGACGGACAACGTCACGGGGCTGAGCCAGCAGGTGGTCATCGAGTCCAAGGACCCCGGCAAGGAGCCCCGCATCTCCATCCGCGACGTGGGTAAGAAGTCCGGCGGGAGGGCCTTCCCACTGCCGTCGGGCGCGCACATCCAGGTCAAGGATGGCGACAAGATCTTCCCCGGCACCATCCTGGCCAAGATCCCCCGCGAGACCTCCAAGACCCGCGACATCGTCGGCGGTCTGCCCCGCGTCGTGGAGCTCTTCGAGGCCCGCCACCCCAAGACGCCGGCGGTCATCACCGAGATCGACGGCGAGGTCCACTACGGGGAGGTCCAGCGCGGCATGCGCAAGCTCTTCGTGGACAACCCGCGCACGGGCGAGCGCCACGAGTACCTCATTCCCAAGGGCACGCACATCAGCGTCCTGGAGGGCGAGTGGGTCCACTCGGGAGACCCCCTGTGCGAGGGTTCCGTGGACCCGCACGACATCCTCCGCGTCCTGGGCATCAAGGAACTGCAGCGGTACCTCGTGAACGAGATCCAGGAGGTCTACCGCCTCCAGGGCGTCAACATCAACGACAAGCACATCGAGGTCATCGTCCGGCAGATGATCCGTTGGATGAAGGTCGAAGAGGTGGGCGACTCGCACTTCCTCATCGGCCAGCAGGTGGACCGCTTCGAATTCCAGCGCGAGAACACCAACGTCATGGAGGACGGCAGCACCCCCGCCGTGGGCCGTCCCCAGCTGCTGGGGATCACCAAGGCGGCCCTCGCCACCGACTCGTGGGTGAGCGCGGCGTCCTTCCAGGAGACCACCCGGGTCCTCACGGAGGCCTCCATCAACGGCTCCACGGATTACCTGCGCGGGCTCAAGGAGAACGTCATTCTCGGCCGCCTCATCCCGGCCGGAACGGGCTTCTACGTCTACCACGACGTGGACGTGATCCACGACCCCACGGTGAAGCCCAAGGAGGAGATGGTGCGTGAGCACTTCGCCGCGGACCTCCCCAGCGAGCTCTCCGTCCAGCGCCTCCTCGAGGAGCACCACGCCCTCACCGCCCGCGAGGGCGACGCCACGGCCACAGAGGAGGGCGAGGAGTAGATTTCAACCTTTTCCATGTCCATTCAGGGGGCGGGCTTCGGCCCGCCCTTCTTTGTTATTCCCGGCATGGGGGATATCGAAGAGAGCCAACGAGTCAACGAATCAACGAGGGAACGAGGCGACACGGCACGCCTGAACCGCGAGTTCGGGCGTGCAGACGCCCTGGTCTTCCTTCTTCGCTATTTCGTTGGCTCTTTGGCCCGTTGACTCGTTGGCTCTATCTCTTCTGCTGTGCCATGAGGGTCTGGGAGAGCTGCTCGGCGACGGAACGGAAGAGGCGCATGCCGAGGTCGGGCCGGCCGGAGACAAGGGCCTCGAGGTTTTTGCCGGGGAGCAGGAGGAGCCTGGTCGGGCCCTGTGCCACGAGGGCGTTGGCGCGGGGCGGCCCCTGGACGAGACAGCCGAGCCCCACGTAGTCGCTCGTCCCCAGGAATCCCACGGCCAGGTCCAGGTCGGAGGGGTCGGGGGTGATAGTGAGACCTCCCGAGAGGACGATGCACAGGGCCTCGGTGGGCTGTCCCGCGGACAGGAAGACCTCGCCGGGCTGCAGGTCCACGGTCCGGCCGGCGCCCCACAGGAGGCGCAGCTGCTCCAGATCCAGGCTGTGGAGGAGGCTGCAGTCCTGGAGGGGAGAGAGATCCGCCTCCGCAGCGAGGACCGGGGTGGCGGCCGGCGATGGTGAGTGGACGGGACCCGGTGCGGCGTGGGCCGGCGGTGGGTGGGCCGCCTTCTTGGGCGGCTGGGCGGCGGGCGCGTGTTTCTTCGAAGCCTCGTGTGCGGGGGCGCCTGCCTCCAGCTTCTGGAGCCTCGTGGAGACGTCCTTATAGCCGAATCGCGCCGTCTGGAGCTGGAGGTAGAGCTTCCGGGCCGTCTCCTTTTCGCCCGCATTTTCGTAGAGGACGGCGAGCTGGTAGAAGGCCTCCACGTCTTCCTCGCTTCGGACCTCCATGTCCAGGAGGGGAGCGAGGAAGCTCAGCGCCAGCTCACGCTCACCTTTCTGGAAGAAGATCTTGCCCGCCAGCATCCGGCACTGGACGAACTGCCGGTGCTTGGGTGGGATGGCCTGGAGGATGGGCAGGGCCACGTCGGGCCGCCTGGCCTTGAGGTAGCTGGCCGCCGCCCTCACGGGGTCGTCGTCCCGCTCGTGACACCGGGCCGCGTCGAGGTAGAGGTGATCCTGCCTGTAGACATCGGCCGCGTGTTCCCAGGCCTGGGCCTTTTCGAGGTGCTGAGCCGCGAGGATGCGCTGGCCGCAGCGCATATACAGGTCGGCCGCCTCCCCGTTGAGGCCCGCCAGGCTCAGGCACTGGGCGGCCCGCAGGTCCTCCCCCGTCTTCCGGAAAGCCTCCGCCGCCACGGCGTAGTCCCGGGCCTGGAAGAGGGTCTCGCCCAGGGCCTGCCGGACCTCGGGGGCGCGGGCCTCATCCAGGAGGGCCCAGCCCGAAGATCCTCCCTGCTTGAGGTAGATCCGAGCCGAAGCGATGAAATCGCCGGCCTTCATGGCCTGCCAGATCTCGCCCTCCGGGAAGGGGTCCTCCGGGGGAGGCGGCGGCGGGGCGGCCTTCTTCTCGGGAGCCCGGTGTCGCTCCTCATCGGCCCGCAGCGATTCCTGAATCTTGCGGTGCTGTTCCCGGGCCAGCTGGGCGCGGGTCGAATCCCCGGCTTTCGCGTAAAGGGAGGCGGCCCGTTCCCACTCCTTGGTGAGCATGAAGAGGCGGGCGGCGTCCAGGGGCTTCTGGGCGAAATCGTAACACTCCGCGGCGCGGTGGAAGTCCTTCGCGCAAACGAACGCGCGGGCCGCGGAGGCGTATTCGTGCACCTTCAAGAAAGCGTCGGCGGCCTCCGTGTAGGCACCCCTCTCAAGGAGTTCCCTGGCGCTGACCGGCTGGTCCACCATGCTCGCTCTCCAGGGGGCGGGCCGGGAGCCGTGCGCCCCAAGTCCTCACTATACGGGATGGGAGGCCATCCTGTCTCCCGAGGAAGGGCGCTCCTAGCCTCCGGATCGTTCCTTCGGGCCGGGCCGCGGCCTGGTGATGTCGGCCTCCATCATGAGGGCAGGAGCGCCGTCCGAGTAGTACTTGTTCTTTCGGCCCAGGACCTCGAAGCCATGCTTGATGTAGAGGGCGATGGCGGCCTCGTTGCTCTCCCGGACCTCCAGGTGGATCTTCTCACCCCCCTGGGCCCTGGCGTACTGGAGGATGTGAACGAGGAGGGCTTCGCCGAAGCCGTGCCCACGCTGTTCCCGCGCCACCGCGATGTTAATGAGGTGGGCCTGTTCGTAGAGTACCCAGAGGAAGGCGTAGCCTGCCACGGACCCCTCCGGCCCTATGACGAAGGCCCAGCAGAAGGGGTTGCGTAGGGCTTCATGGGCGAGGGCGTGCCGGGGCCAGGGGTCCGGGAAGGTCGCGGCCTCGATGGCCGACACCTGGTCCAGGTCCTCCTCGGACATGGGCCTGATCTGATGCAGGGCCGCGGCGTCTAGGGCCACGGGGGGACCGAGCCAGAGAGACAAAGCGCCAGGGAGCCAGCGAAACCCACAAGCGGGGTGACGGGACGGAACCACATGGCCGGATTCCCTTCGTTCACGGTTCACCGATTCCTTGTCTCGTTGCCTCGTTGGCTCGTTGGCTCCTTCACTTCGGCAGGGGCGCCCCGGTCACCCGCTCAAAGGCATCCCGATACTTATTTGAGGTCTTGGCCACGATCTCCTCGGGGAGGGCGGGGATGGGCGGCTCCTTGTTCCACTTGATGGAGAGGAGATAATCACGGACGAACTGTTTGTCGAAACTCGGCTGGCCCTTCCCCGGCTCGTAGAGGCCGGCGGGCCAGAAGCGGCTCGAATCGGGGGTCAGCACCTCGTCGCATAGGAGGAGGTCTCCGTCCCGGAGGCCGAACTCGAACTTCGTATCGGCGATGATGATCCCGCGGTCCCGCGCGTAGTCCCTGGCGAAGGCGTAGAGGGAGAGGGTCGTATCCCTGACCTTCTCCGCCATGTCCTTCCCGATGAGGCCCGCCACCTTGTCGAAGGAGATGTTCTCATCGTGGCCCGTTTCGGCCTTGGTAGAGGGCGTGAAGATGGGTTCTGGGAGGCGGTCGCTCTCCCTCAGACCGGCGGGCAGGGGGATGCCGCACACGGCGCCCGTCTTCTTGTAGTCGTTCCAGCCCGAGCCGCTGAGGTAGCCGCGCACCACGCACTCCACTGGGAGCATCTTGGCCTTCTTCGCGAGGGTGAACCGCCCATCCAGCATGTCCTTCTGCGGGCACAGGGGCGAAGGGAGGTCGGCCGTGTCCACGCTCACGACCTGGTTCTTGACGATGTGGCCCATCTTCTTGAACCAGAAGTCGGAGAGAAGGTTGAGGACCCGGCCCTTGTCGGGAATCCCGTTGGGGAGGACGTGGTCGAAGGCCGAGATCCGGTCCGTGACCACGATGAGGACCTCGTCGCCCAGGTCGTACATGTCCCGGACTTTGCCACGGGACAGGAGCTCCAGTTCGGGGAAATCGGTTCGGGTTACCACCGGTCGCATGCCATCCTCCTCATCAGCCTTCTTCCGTGGGTCGGGCAACTCTTCTTTCACACTGTCAGGCGGCCGGGGCCATGGGGGCCCGGCTCTTCTCCACGCCCGCCGAAGGAGCGCCCTTCGTGAGCATTACCGTCTTGCCTTCGCGTGTCACGGCCAGGTCCTTGGCCTTGCCCACCGCCTCCGCGAATTCGGAGGCGTCCCTGTCCGTATCCCACACGGTGGCCCACGCGAAGGCGAGCTTCCCGTCTGGCCCCGCGTAGACCTCGTACCGGTCTCCCCCCCAGCCCTCGGAGGCCCTGCGCGCCGAGTCCTCGTCCGCCCCCCACTCCTGGAGGATGAGGCGGACGTTGAACTCGCCCCACGTTCCCGACATGACCTTCTTCCAGCCCCCCGAAGTGAAGGCCTTGGGGGGAACGATCCTCACCTGGAGAGGAGGGTCGTTGCCGGCGAAGTACTTCTCAGGGTGAAGGACCTGTTCCATGGATTCGGGAGGGTGGGTGTACAGGCGGTTCACCGCCGCGAAACCGCCCTTCTCGTAAGCCGCCTTCACGAGGTTCATGCCCCCCAGGTAGGCGATGAGCAGGTTCTCTTGCAAATAGGCGGGGATGGACGAGCCGAGCAGTTCCCGCCCCAGGTTCATGCCGAGGACGAGGTCTCCCATCTGATTCTGCTGCTCGGGGGCCAGGTTCAGGGCCTCGCCCATGTACCGCATCATGACCCAGGTGGCGTCGCCCTCCACCACGCACCGGGCCGCGCTGGCCCTGTCCTCGTCGTCCTTGTCGTTGATGGGGAGGCTGTTGAGGTCGAAGTACTGGTCCGTGAGAGCGTGCACCATCTCGTGAAGGATGTAGACGTCCCCCAGGCGGAAATCCTTCCCAGCCAATCCCCCCAGGATCTCCGATCCCTCCACGGGCCTATCGTTCACGAAGAGCTTCTTCTGGTAAGGGTCGTAGAGGCCCACGACCTGGTCTTCCAGGAGGCCCGCCATGACGGCCTTGAGGTTCATCTTCGGGGGGATGAGGGAGAAGGCCTTGAGGGTCTTCTCCATGCGGGGCCAGTCGTCCTCCGAATACTCCTTCTTCATCTGGGCGTCGAGGACAGCCTTGAGGGTCTTGGAATCCACCAGCAACGAGGGGACTGGCTTCTTGAAGGCGAGGCCGCGCAGCTGCTCGGCCTTCTTTTGGAGTGTCCCGAAGTCCTCCGCCTGAGTTGCCGGGAGGGAGAAGGGAAGGAGGAGGAGAAGTGCCAAGAGGAGTCTGCGCATGGCTCGATTGTGACATCCGGAGGATGGAGGGTCAAATTGAGGGAACGGGAGAACGGGAGAGCGGGAGAAGGGGAGCAGGAGG
>JAKAJA010000109.1 GCA_021814085.1 Acidobacteriota bacterium
CGAGATGGTCTCCTCGAGTGAATGAGAGCCGATCGTTCAATAGATACGATAGGTGGTGATGAGCCGATCGTAAGGAGGGACAAGAAATGAAATGCTTCATCCCGATTGAATTCGCGTTGGTCCTCCTCCTAGGAATGGGTTTTCCAGGGAATGCTAAGGCAGGTGACGTGACGGCGCTTCAACAGGCCCTAGAAAAGGATGGATTCACCGTACAGAAAGGCAGGCTAGGCTATTTTGATTTTGGCGCGCTCTATGACAAAGGTGTGTTCCCTTCTCCTTATGGAGCCAATCCCGCCACAAAATACCTGTCCTATTTTGTTCCACCGGCACCCGGCCACAAGGTGCCCGAGCTGTTTTCCAAGATAGCTACAGCGCTAGGGGTGAGCCCGAGCGTATCTCCGTATTGGAATCTTGGGCCGGATGAAGCCATCGTTTTCATTGGGAAGACACCACCGGAGTGCAAGTACTTCGGTTTCGATCATTACATTCTGGATAGGACTTATGGAAAGGAAACCCGATGGCTCTTTGCCGACCTGCCCGATCCAATCAACAACCTGACGATCAAGACCGAAGGGACGCCCAACGGGTTGCCTGGCAATCCATACAGTCAGACCGCCGTGATCGTGGCCACGGCCGACAGGGGCATTGATCAACGCGTTCGGGCTGCTGCGCTTTCAGCAGGGTATTCGGCGGACATCGTCAACACTCAGATCTTTCCCTCGGCCATGTTGAAGATGGGCTCGGGGAACGATTCCGATACGTTCGCCATATACATCCGTCCCTCTCTATTCAAAGACAAGCAGGCTGGGGAGGACTATATTAACAAGATGCCAGCAACCGTCCTCCGGATTACTCCAAACCATCCTCAGAAGCTCGACCCGTATGGTTGCCCGGAGGTAAGAGTGCGCGGAACGGGAACGACAGAGTTCAACCTCACCGGTGATCTCAATCAACTGCGGAAGGCCATCCTCGCCAAGTACAGTGGATTGCAAGCTACGGAGCTTCCGGTCAGTCAAGCAGTCCCAGTGGGGATCGATGCTATCCAGAGAGGCATCGATGGGATAGGTCCTACCAACGATGCATGCTACCTCTGGACCGCGGACCAGACACCCTCTTCACCGACCCCGCCCTTCTTTGTCCCCGTGCAGTCCTATCCTTTCTTGCGAGACTCAGGAGTCACGTTGGGCAACCGCCCCGATGAGTTCGTCATCGTCTATGGGGTTAACCACGTCGCCACAGGAAAGGCGTCTTACTCGAATTTTGTGATGAACGCGGCCGAGGTTTTTAACAGCGTTGGGATGATCAGCGATTCCGATTTCTCTGGGACTGCACAGGATTATCTTCCTGACAGTCCTAATGCGAAATACCTCTACGTCTACAAGATCGCACGGAAGTGCGGCGACGATCCTCACTGCTATGCTCTCCCCTACGGCATGGGAAGCCGTGGCATAGACCTGGATCAGCGGTTCCTTCTTTTCTTCAGGATATACCTCGAAAAACCTACAAAGACGGGGCCATCTTACTCAGAGATCGTGTACGACAGGGCCATGAAGTTCAGCCCGAAGAACGGGGGAAAATGAGGTGGCCTGACTCCGAGGGCCACTGCGGCGTCGGGTGATCGGGGGAGTCCCCAAGAACGCGCGAGGGGCAGGGCGCCGCCGCTCACAGGGATAAATCCGATCTCGCAGGGAGCTTCGCGCAGAGCGCACCATCTCAATATGAGGAGAACGCCATGATGCAGATGCTCAGACCACTGACGGTACTGATGGCCTTTATCGTGCTGGCCCTTCCTGGCGCGGCTTCGGCGCAGACGGCGACCGCGATCCCGCCGGGGCTCATCACGCCCGACCGGGTGCAGACCCGCATCGGCACGCTGGAGTTCAAGGATGGCGCGCCCACCGTGGAAACCGCCGAAAAGGTGCGGGACACGCTGGATTTCACGCGTGCCCTGGACGTCTTCAACAACAGCTTCCGTGGCGCATCGGCCTACGCGATCCGCGAGGGCCTGCACAGCGTGGGTGCCGAGGACAACACCGTCCTCATCTACTCCGAACTGATGGACGCCAAGTCGCTGGCCCTAACGGCCAATGCCGACACCGTGTATTACATTGCGGTGGTGGACCTGTCGAAGGGGCCGATGGTGGTGGAACAGCCGCCGAGTGGGCTCGGGACCATCAACGACATGTGGTTTAGCTGGATCATCGACGTCGGCTTCCCCGGCCCCGACCACGGCGTAGGCGGCAGGTACCTGCTCGTGCCGCCGGGATACGACGGGCCGCTTCCCGAGGGCGGCTTCTTCGTCGCCAAGTCGAGCACGATCCGCGTGTTGTACGCGGGTCGCTCGTTTCTGGTGAACGACGATCCCAAGCCGACGGTCGAGCTAATCAGGAAGACGATGAAGATCTATCCGTACACGCCCGGTGGCATCGGGACGAGCATCGCCACGGCGCTCCAGGGCAAGGTGCGCCTCGCCCAGAATCCGCCCATCCCCGAGACCAGGTTCGTGGAGGGCAGCGGCAAGGCCTTCAACACGATCCCGCCCGGCAATTACGCGTTCTTCGAGATGATCAACGCCAACGTGCAGGACGAGCCGGCCGACAGCTACGACGTGGAACTCGCCGGCCAGCTGGCCGCCATCGGCATCGTCAAGGGCAAACCCTTCCAGCCGGACGGCCGGATGAAGAAGATCCTCGCGGACGCCGCCGCGGTGGGCGACGCCGCCGGCCGGACGCTCAACTGGCGCTTCAGCGTGGCCCATCCGGACTGGTCGTACTATCCCGGATCGAGGTGGGGCAACATGATGTGGGAGGGAGGGGCCAACTTCGAGACGCCGCCGCCCGCGTTCACGAAGGAGGGCATGTTCAAGCCGTTCCCGCCGACCGGTGCGCGCACGCTCGACTCGCGCACGGCGTTCTACTATGCGTACACGCTGAACTCGCCGGGCTTAATCATGCGGATTCCCGACGTCGGCTCGCAGTACCTCATGGGATTCCTCGACAGCGACGGCAACCCCTACGACGGCGGAAAGACCTACAAGGTGACCCTGCCGCCGAACATCCCCGCTCGGGCGTTCTGGTCTCTGACGGTCTACGACAACCAGACGCGCTCGATGCTGGACACGCCGCAGCGCTACCCCCGCGCCGGCAGCCAGAGCTACCCCTCCCCCGCCACCGAACCGAACGCCGACGGCTCCACGACGGTGTACTTCGGCCCGAGGCAGCCCGAGGGCGTCAAGCGCGGCAACTGGATCCAGACGCTGCCCGGCAGGGGCTGGTTCACCATCCTGCGGCTCTACAGCCCGTTGGAGCCCTTCTTTGACAAGAGCTGGCGGCCCACCGAGATCGAACGGGTGCCTTGAGATAGGCCAGCTGGCTTGCGCTTGCAGGCGGCAACGGGATAGGAAAGGACAGGGGCAGGACGCGTCTACGCGCCCTGCCCCTGCGGTGAACCGGTTTGTTCGGAAGCGCCCCGGCGCTTCTACTGCGTCCTGCGCGCAACCTCCTTTTGGACCTCTTTCACGGCCGCTTCGGCCTTCTCATTGACGTCTCGGATCTCCACGGTGACCTTCGGGATGTGGCCGGTGAAGCGGGATTGGGCCCAGGAGCCGATGGTCTCGACGACCGGCGTGCCCAGGTCGATGCCCACGTCCGCCGTCTCGTCGGCGGAGAAGGCCCCGTACTGCGTCCGCTCGATCCGTCCCTCCGCAACCTTCTCGCCGTTCACGTACATCGTGCCCTGCCCGCCTAACCTCCACTCTCGCCTCCTGACCCTCCCTCCCTTCGGCACCTTCTGGCGAGGAACCCGACTTCAAGGAGTTGGGGCTGGAGAGTTAGGGCTGAGGTATGTCCAGAGTATGACCACCGCATGGCCAACAGCCTTCAAAAGCCCCCTAAAATCGAAAAGGCGGAGGAAAGCTCCCTCCACCTCTTCGCACTTCCAAACCCGTGCTCTCGCTCAGGTTTTCATGAATTTTTAGTGGTGCCCCCGACCGGAATCGAACCAGTGACACGAGGATTTTCAGTCCTCTGCTCTACCATCTGAGCTACAGGGGCACCGTGCTGGCGAACCAGCGCAGAAAAGGATAGCTTTTTCCGAGGCTTCCGTCAAGACGGCGGGCAAAGAGACGGGAGCAGGGAGCGGGGAAGACCAACAACACCTTCGGCTCTCCCCTTCTCCCGTTCTCCCGCTCTATCTCTTCCTGTCCCACCGATGGGCCTTGAGACGCTGGAGCGTCTCGGAGCGCAGCGGGCCCGCATCGGCGGCGGCGCAGTTCTGCTCCGCCTGCCAGGTGTTGCGGATGCCGGGGATGACCGTGGAGACCGCGTCCTGGCTAAGGCAGTAACGCAGGGCGGCCTCGGGAAGGGAGGCGGCGTGCTCGGGGACGAGCCAGCGTAGGGCTTCGACCCGGTCCACCGTCTCCGCCAGCCGACCGCCGGAGAAGTAGCTGGCCCGGAAATCGTCGGGGCGGAACTGGGTCTCTTTGGTGAGCTTTCCCGTGAGGGAGGACTCGTCGAAGGGCACGCGGGCGAGGATGCCCACGCCGTGCTTCAGGACCGCCGGGAAGAGCTTGTCCTCGGGGGCCTGTTCGAAGATGTTGTGGATGACCTGGAGGGCGTCCACCCGGCCGCTCTCGGCGACCCGGACACCCGAATCGGGCTCGTGGGAGTTGAGGGAAATGCCGAAGTACTTCACCTTGCCCTGCTCGCGGAGGCGGACGAAGGCCTCGTACCACTCGTCCTGGTCCGTCCACTCGTCGTTCCACACGTGGAGCTGCTGGAGGTCCACGCAGTCTAGCCCGAGGGACCGCAGGCTGTCCTCCGTCTGCCCGATGATCCAGTCCTTGGGAAAAGCCTCCTTGAGGGGCGTCCCCTTGCGGGCGGGCCAGCCGTAGTTCTTGGGGGGAACCTTGGTGGCGATGACGGGCCGGTGTCCCGTCTCCTTCACGAAGCGTCCGATGAGCTCCTCGCTGTGGCCGTCCCCGTACACGGCCGCCGTGTCGTAGAAGGTGCAGCCCATGTCCCAGGCCCGGCGGATGGCATCGAGGGCCTCCTTGTCATCCTGCGGCCCCCACATGTTGCCGCCGATGGCCCAGGCGCCGAAGCCCACCGCCGAGACCTTCAGGCCCGTCCTTCCGAGGGTGCGGTACTGCATGGCCTACCTCCTGGGGCAATGATATCAGGTGGAACGGTAGTGGGGAGCGGGAAGCAGGGAGTAGGGAGAAGAAGACCTGCGGCCTTCGGAGCCGGGTGCGAGGAAGTTCGTCCAATCGGGCCCGAACCTGGTCTCTTGTTCTTGTTTCTCTTCTCCCAGCTACCGACTCCCCGCTCCCGGCCCTTACGACATTCTCAGGAATGCCGCCTTGAGGTAGTCCCCCTCGGGGAAGCTGAGGAGGACGGGATGGTCCGGGGCGGCGCCACGGAACTCGATCAGTTCGGCGGTCCGCCTCGTCTTGGCGGCGGCCTCCCGCAGAACCTCCCGGAAATCTTCCCGCGACACGTGGTGGGAGCACGAGCATGTGACCAGCAGTCCGCCCGGCTTCACGAGCCCCATGGCCTGCTCGTTGATGCGCCTGTACCCACCCAGGGCCTCGGTGAGGTGTTTTTTGGATTTGGCGAAGGCGGGCGGGTCCACCACGACGGCGTCGAATCGCCTGCCCGCGGCGCGCAGGGCCGACAGGACGTCGAAGGCGTCCCCGTTGTGGATCTCGCAGTCGGGAAGATGGTTGGCTTTCAGGGTGCCGTCCACGCGCTCGCAGGCCGAGAGGGAGGCGTCCACGAACTCGCACGAACCGGCGCCGGACTTGAGGGCCGACATGCCCCACACCCCCTGGTAGCAGAAGACGTCGAGGACCGAAGCCCCGGGCTTCACGAGTGGAGCGAATGTCCTCACGTTCTCCCGCTGGTCCAGGAAGAGGCCCGTCTTCTGGCCCTCCTCCAGGGGCACCTGGAGCTCGAGCCCCAGGTAGTGGACCTTGGCCGTGGGCGGTGCTTCCTCGGGGAGGACCTGGAGGGCCCTCGGCAAGCCCTCGAGCTCGCGCATGGCGCTGTCGTCCCTGCGCACCAGGACCTTCGGGTGGAGGAAGAAGTCGAGGGACTCCTCCACTCGGTGGCGCAGGACCTCCATTCCCGCCGTGAGGGTCTGGATGACCAGGGCCTCGCCGTAGCGGTCCACCACCAGGCCGGGGAGGCCGTCCGCCTCGCCGAAGATGACCCGCGCGCACTCCTCGTGCGGGTACAGGGCCTTGCGGCGCTCGATGGCTTTCTCGATGCGCTCTTCCAGCCACCGCTCGGGAAGTTCGGTGCCTCCGTGCTGGAGCCACCGCACGGCGATGAGTGTGTGGGGGTTGTAGTAGCCGAGGCCC
>JAKAJA010000110.1 GCA_021814085.1 Acidobacteriota bacterium
CGTCCACGCAGAAAGTATATCTCAGGGGAAGGCCGAAGGGAAGAACGGGGCTTCATCCCAAATTGTGCGATGGAATTCTCTTGCCTTCGGAAACCGGGAGGCTTTGGGATTAAACCGCTTGGCCTCCATGGCGGGGAGGGCCATTCCCTCCCCGCCCCGCGAGCAAAGCCCGCAGGGGACCCCACCCCACCCTTGGAGCCTCCTCGCCAAGCTCGGAGGCGCCCCCAATCCCTTGATAGGTGAACGGCGGCTTGAAACGCAATGGCCATTCCTACTATCTTTCCGACTCTTTCACCTGCTTCCATCGCGGGATTGGGGCCCCTCATGCTCCTTTGCGGCCCTCACCGGCCCACCACCAAGACGACGAAGCTGTCCTTCACGATGGCCGGCCTGGGATGGGGATCTTCCGCCGTAGGGGCGGGCGCCGGCCCGAACTGAGCCGTGGGGAGGTAGACGCCGTGGGTCTCGGGATCAATGGCCATGGTGCGCGCCCCGCGCTGGGTCGGCACCGTGTGAACCGATTCAGGTTTGAGGGATCCTGAAATCCGGAACACGGTGAGGGTCCCTTCGCCGTTGGAGCTGAACACGTCGCCCGTGGCCGGATCGTACCCGGCCCCGTCCACCCCCGCGCCGATGGGCACGGTGGTGACGACTTTCCCGGTGTGGAGGTCCAGGACGGTCATGAGCTTGTTCCGGCAGCCCGAGAAAACCAGCCCGCGCTTCGCGTCCAGGGCCAATCCCGAGGGTTCCTCTCCCGGCTTGATGGAGAAGCGCCTCAGGACGGCCAGCTTCGCCGTGTCGATCTCCGCCACCTCGCTGGTGTTCTCGATGTTGACGTAGATTTTGCCCTTGCCGTCGGCGGCCGCGAACTCCGGCTTGCCGCCCAGAGGGAGGGTTCCCGCGAGCTCTCCCGTGGCGGCGTTGAAGGCGGTGGTGTCCTCTCCGCGGCCGTTGAAGGTAAAGACCCGCCGGGATGAAGGGTCGTACACGATGGCATCGGGACCGGCGCCGGTTTTCACCTGGCCCAAGACCTTCAGTGTCTTCAGGTCGAAGATGAGGGCGGAGGCGGCGCCCCCGCAACTGATGAAGCCCCGGCCCAGTTCAGGCGCCAGTGCTATGCCATGGACGCCGGGAGTGTCCATGATGTCGCCCACTTGCTTGTCCGTCTTTAGATCCACAACCGCCACGTGAGTGCCCCTGGAGACGTACAGCCGGCGGGCGGCTCCGTCTACCGCGAGGTAGTCCCAGCCCCCCGTCCCGCCCAGGGGGACGCGCTGGGTGACGTGATAACCCGGGGCGGCGGCGGAGGCCGCGGTGGCTACGGACAACGCGAGGATGAAGAGCGGTTTCACGATCGTGCGCATGGGGGCCGCCTTTCTGCTGAGGGTACCTTTACCGTGCTGATCCATCCGCCGCGCGGGGACATTCCTCCCGCGGCCCGGATGTCTCTGGCATCATCTCACATTCCGCAAGGCGGCCCTTCATGCGTGTCCCGCCATCTTGGCGAACCACCACCGCAGGCCCACGAACAAGAACCTCCAGTCGTGGAAAAACTCGGGCGGCTTGCCCTCGAAGGCGTGGCCCACGAATTGGAAGACCCACCCCACGGCGAAGAGGCCCGAAGGGATGACCCAGAAACGGTGAACAAATGGCGCCACGAGGAAGAGCGGCAGCGAGAGGGCGATGAGCGGGATGCCGATAGTGTGGCAGAAGCGGTTCACGGGGTGCTGGTGGCTCCGGGCGTACTGCTCGATCCACTCGTCCCAGCTCCGGCCGAAGAACATGGCTTGACCTCCTACGCTGATCAAAACGGGCCGCCCCCGCGTGGAATTTCCACCTGAACCGTCCTCTGGCAAAGGTGGCTCGCAGCCCCCGCGGTAGCGTGAGCGGCGAACGTGGCGGCCTTCGTCTTCCTCCTGTTCCTGCTCTGGCTCATGCTCAGAGGATTGGGGGCCGTGAGCGTGGACCGCTAGGCTCGGAGAAGGCTCGCAGCCCTGGCTTTCTCGCGCCCAGCGCCCGTGCAGGTAGGCGGGCACTTGGAGCCAGGCCAGTCCGTTCTCCTCGTTCTGTTTGAAGAAGCTTTTTGGCGGAGAGACGGGGATTCGAACCCCGGTTACCCTTTCGGGTAAACACGCTTTCCAAGCCCCTGGCGGCGATTTTAGCGTTTTTGAAGCAAGTCGCAATAAGTCGATTTTACCTTAATTAGCAAGGGCTTGGGGCATCAGGGCACTTTAGGGCGTTTGACACGATTTGCCGTTATTCGTCACCCGAAGTTGCAGTTTAGTTGCACTGTTTTCCACAGGGCAACCCGGCCCGGCGCCTGGAGAAGGCACCGATTTCGATCCCCAGCAGAGGATGACAACCCTATTTCCGATGGCCATGAACCATGGGCTCTTGATTATCTCAATGTATTGAGATAAATTACTCAATGTATTGAGAAGAGTCGCTCTCGGCGGGAGGAACCATGGACGCCTACAAACGGGAAGCCTTCGGGGTGCTGGCCAAGCGCCTTCAGGAAAAGCGGCGGTTCATCCAGGTCATCACGGGGCCCCGGCAGGTCGGCAAGACGCGGCTTTCCCTCCAGCTTAAGGAGCAGTTCAAGGGCGAGAGGCTCTACGAATCTGCCGACGAGCCTACCTTGAAGGACGCTGCTTGGCTGGCGCAGGTTTGGGAGAACGCGCGCAGGCTCGCGCGGGCGGGAGGAAGAAGAAGGAAAGCCCTCCTCATCCTAGACGAGATCCAGAAGGTGCCCAGGTGGCCCGAAGCCGTGAAGCGGCTCTGGGACGAAGACACGAGGCTGGGGATCCCGCTGCAGGTGATCCTCCTCGGGTCCTCCCAACTCATGCTCCAACGTGGTCTGTCCGAGAGCCTTGCGGGACGCTTCGAGGTGGTCCGTCTGAGCCATTGGTCCTTCGGCGAGATGCAGCAAGCCTTCGGATGGGACCTTGAGACTTACCTTTACTTCGGAGGGTACCCGGGCAGTCACGACCTGACCAAGGACCTGCAACGCTGGAGGAGCTACATCCTGGAATCGCTCATCGAGACCGCGATCTCGCGCGACATCCTGCTCCTGGCACGGGTGGACAAGCCGGCGCTCCTTCGGCGCCTCTTCTTTCTCTGCTGCGAGTCGTCGGGACAGATTTTCTCCTACCAGAAGATGGTTGGACAGCTTCAGGACGTGGGCAACACGACAACCCTGGCCCATTACCTTGACCTGCTGCACGGTGCCGGCCTGGTGACCGGTCTTCCGAAGTTCTCGCCAAACCGCCCTCGGCTGAGGGCGTCCAGCCCAAAGATCCAGGTCCTCAACAACGCCCTGATGACGGCCCCGCTCCAGATCACCCGGGAAGAGATGCGGAAGGACCCGGCCGTCTGGGGGCGGCTCGTGGAATCGACCGTGGGCGCCCACATCGTGAATAGCGCGCAGGATTGCGGGGCAAGCGTTTCTTACTGGCGCGAGGGTGCCGTCGAAGCCGATTACGTACTGCAGCTCGGGAAAGCCGTGACCGCCATAGAGGTGAAGAGCGGCCATAAGAAGCAGGCCCTGCCCGGCATGAGCGCCTTTCTTGAGGCCTACCCGAAGGCGAGGCTCATCAAGGTAGGGGAGGGAGGCATTCCCCTTGAGGAGTTCCTCTCGACGCCCGTCCGTTCTTGGGTGGGCTAAACGCACTCGCCCCCCCAAGCTGACCACGAAAATCGAAAGTTAAGCGTTCCTTTTTCATGGTAATAAATACAGGAGGGGCTGGGCGACCTCTCATGGTGACCATGTAAACCCGGCTGTTTCTTTTTTAGATCACCCAGTAAGCACTGTAATCCGAGTAACCCTGACTTACTGAAATGGCCTGACCCATTATTTTACCCATACTTGACCAAGGTGTATGTTCAGTCCATGAGCTACCATCCACAGTTCACCATCCCCTCGAAGCTCCTGGGCCAGGTGGAAGCCATTTCCGCCGTGCGCGAACGCATTCAGGGGGCCACGATCCAGGTCCCGTGGATCCCGGTCCTCCAACAGGACGCCATGTCCCGGAACGCGCACTCCTCGACCGCCATCGAGGGCAACCCGCTCACACTGGATCAGGTCCGGGCCATCGAGGGAGGGGAGCCGATCCCCGTGCTCGAGCGGTCGAGGCGAGAGGTGGTCAACTACTTCGCCGCCCTGAGGCACATAGCCAAGCACGCCGGCAAGAAGCGAATGACGCCCTAGGTGTCTCCAAGCAGGGAGCCTTGGACATCCTCAATCCCCTCCTTGAAGCCGGCCTCGTCAAGCGAGTGGGCACGATCAAGAGCGGACGGTATATCCTGAAGCACTGAACTGCCCCATTGATTCGCCCGATTTCTTCTCAAGAGAACCAGAAAAATCCCCAGCAGGTCTTCTGCCAAGGTTCCTTCGACCCGATCCATCCTTTCGCCGATGCCATCCCAGCCTTCTCTTCCTCTGGTCCTTCCTGGTTTGCGGAGGGGGATGTGTAACGTTTCCCGTACGGGGCGGACTTAGAGGCATGACCGGCGATTGCGAAGATGAGAAAAGGCCGGGGAACCAATCACTTTGGGAGAACGAGATGAACGCAATCAAAGCAATGATACGTTCGGCGCAGGCGGGACTCAGTCTTGCGGACCGGCTGGCCTTTATCGCCCCTCTGGCTACGCGCATCGTCATCGGGCTGGCCTACGTTCAGACGGGCCTGGGAAAGTGGCAGCACTTCGACCGGACGGTGGAGTTCTTCACCTCCTCCGGCATCCCTTTTCCCGCCATCAGCGTGGCGCTCGTGGCCACGCTGGAGCTGGTCGGGGGGCCACTGCTCATCGCGGGGTTCATGACGAGACTCACGGCTTCGGCCCTGAGTGCCAGCATGGCCGTCGCCCTCCTCACCGCTGACAGGGTTGCGTTTCTCACGGCTTGGAAGCCCGGTGCCGAGTCGGGACCTACGGATGTGGTCGCCTTCGTCTTCCTCCTGTTCCTGCTCTGGCTCGTGCTCATCGGCCCCGGGGCAGTGAGCGTGGACCGCTGGATGCGCGGGAAGCTCGAGGCATGCGGCCTCCCGAAGGAATTTGGGAGAGCCCGGTGAGGTTTCCCGATACTACTCCCTGTGACTCCATGCCGAAGCCAACGGCAAGAAAGGAGGAGACCGTCTCTGGAACAAACGAATCCCCCGTACGCGCGCTCCCAAGCGAAGGCGCACGGTTTCCCGATAGAGTCGGATGAACAGTTGCGAGCAACGGTGAACACACCAACCCAGCCGGAAAACGGCAGAAGGACGAGGAGACCATGAACAAGACCAGAACTCTCAAGTCGGTGGTGCTCAACGCGGCAGTGGCCGGGATGATGGCGGGTTTGGCGGCGACGACGCCCGTCAAGACGCAGGCGGCGACGGCGCCCCGCGTGTCCAACAACGGGTGCAGCGGGAAGTCGGGCTGTAGCAGCAAGACGCAGAACGAGCAGCCCACGACGAAGGACCTCCACGCCTGCAAGGGCCTCAACGCCTGCAAGGGCAAGGGCAGCTGCAAGGCCGGCGACAACGGATGCGCCGGGAAGAACTCCTGCAAGGGCAAGGGCGGATGCGCCAGCGCCGAAGCCAAGCATGCCTGCAAGGGCCAGAACACCTGCAAGGCCCTCGGCGGCTGCAAAACGGGCGACAACGGCTGCTTCGCGAAGAACTCCTGCAAGGGCAAGGGCGGCTGCAAGGTCCCCGTTGAGAAGATGGCGGCGTAAGGAACGTGCCGGGCCGCGGGGCCAGTCTCCGCGGTCCGGCCTCCTCCTGGGAGATCAGCCATGAGCGAGAATCGCTGGGGCTTCGAGGACCTGGGACTGGGCGTGGGCTTGCGGACCACCCACTTCGCTCACATCCTGAGCGAAAGGCCCAAGATCGGCTTCTTCGAAATCCTGACAGAAAACTTTCTAGACACGGGCGGGCGGCCGCTGTTCATCCTGGACCAGGTAGCCGAGCGCTACCCCATCGTCATGCACGGCGTCTCCCTCTCCATAGGCTCCACCGATCCGCTGAACCGCGACTACCTGAAGAAGGTCAAGGCACTGGCGGAAAGGACCAAAGCGCGGTGGGTGTCGGACCACGTCTGCTGGACGGGGGTCATCGGAAGGAACACGCACGACCTGTTGCCCCTGCCGTACACGGAGCAGACGCTCCGGCACGTTGTCGCGCGCATTAAGGTCGTCCAGGAGGTGCTGGAGAGGCCGCTGGTCCTCGAAAACCCCTCCACCTACCTGGAGTTCGTCCCCTCCCAGATGACCGAGTGGGAGTTCATCGCCCGCATGGCTGAGGACGCCGACTGCGGGCTTCTCTTCGACGTGAACAACGTGTATGTGAGCGCGTTCAACCACGGCTTCGATCCCAAGACCTA
>JAKAJA010000111.1 GCA_021814085.1 Acidobacteriota bacterium
TCAACAAGTGGGCGATTCCGAAGGCTGGTGAGCCGGCTCTGGATGATGCCGTCAAACGCCTCAACGAGTACCCGGCCATGAAGATCAACGTCATCGGGTACACCGACAGCACCGGCACCGCCGCCTGGAACGCCACCCTGTCCAAGCGCCGCGCCGAGTCCGTCGCGAAGTACCTCACGACGCACGGCGTCGATGCTTCCAGGCTTGCCAATGTTGAAGGCAAGGGCCCCGCGGATCCCATCGCCGACAACAAGACCAAGGAAGGCCGCGCGCAGAACCGGCGCGTTCACATCAAGGCGGAAGAAGTCCTGCGGGTTCCCGCGAAGTAAGACTCCTCTGTCCTGTTTGACCTGGGGGCGGGCGACCGCCCCCTTTTCTTTTCACTTTTTTCTTCTCACCCTTCACTTTTCACCTTCGACTTTTTACTTTTCACTGCTTTTTCGTCCCCTGCCCCTATCCCTATTCATACCAACTTGCCTTCCATGCTAGAGCAATCACCCTTTCCTGTAGGCCGGGATACACATCCCGGCCGAGGCGAGGATGTGTATCCTCGCCTACGGGACGTAAACGACGGACGGCAAGTTAGTATCAGTCCTGACCCCAAAGGGCGTAAAATGGCTTGGCAGGCGGCTGAGAACCCCCCCGTGGGGTTACGGGAGCCTTTCAGCAGCCTGCCAGAGGGGGTTCCATGGGGCTTCAGGGCAACTTTCGGACCATGCTCCTCCCGGACGTCCTGCAGTGGCTCGAAACGGGACAGCGGACGGGGATTCTCCACGTCCGGGGGACCCAGGGCGTTGCAAAGCGCATCTGGTTCGAGACGGGGGCCATCGTTTTCACTTCCTCGTCGGACCCCCGCGAGTACCTGGGCCAGTTCCTCATCAGCCGCGGCTACCTCACGGAAGACCAGCTCAACAAGGCCATGGAAACCCAGCTCAACTCGGGCATCAAGCTGGGCAAGATCCTGGTCATGGTGGGCATCCTGAGCGAGCCCGAGCTCGAGGGAGTCCTGCAGCTCAAGGCGGAGGAGAACATCTACGACCTCTTCCTGTGGGACGAAGGGGAATTCACCTTCGAGGAGAAGGAGGCTATCGAGGGCGACCTCCCGAGGGTCCGGCTCAACGTCATCTCCATCGTCATGGAAGGCATTCGCCGGAAAGACGAATGGGGACGAATCCGGAGGGTGTTCCCCGACGACCGCACGATCATAGACCGAGCTCCCTCCGGTTCGCCCTCCGTCAACCTCCCCCCCAACTCCCTCGCCAAGCGCGCCTACGAGGTCTTGGACGGCCGGCGCTCCATCGCCGAACTCGCTCTGGATCTCCACACCACCGAGTTCCAGCTCTCCGAGGCCCTCTTCCATCTTTTCGAGGCCAAGCTGGTGGTCACGGCGGGGCACTCGGTCCCCCCCGAGGAGAAGAGCTACGCCAACATCCACCGCCTCCTCCTGGAGGAGGCTTCCAAGGCCCTCGTGGAGAGGCGCTTCGGCGAGGCGCTCAACATGTACCGCTACTTGATCAAGCTGACGCCCAGCGAGGAGGAAGTGACCAGGGGCCTGGCGCTTGCCGAGGAGGGCCTCTCGCAGACGTTCTTCCGGGACGTGGTCCCCATGACGACGGTCCTCGAACTCGCCATCGCCATGGAGCGTCTTTACAAGGAGAACCTTAGCCCGCAGGAGGGGTACATCGTCTCCAGGGCCAACGGGAACTGGGATATCGCTTCCATCCTCAAGGTCTCCCCCCTGGCGGAGCGCGATGCTCTGCGAGCCATTCAGATGCTCATGGACAAGGGGATCCTCAGGCCCAAGCGCTGATATCAACTTGCCTTCAATGCTAGAAGAATCACCCTTTCCTGAAGGTTGGGATACACGTTCCGGCCGCGGCTAGGATCTGTATCCTCGCCTGCGGGACGCATACGACGGACGGCAAGTTGGTATGAGACGCCCCGCCCGGCCTGGCCCGAGGGATCAACGCCCAATAAAAAAGGGGCACGGCGAACCGTGCCCCTTTCATCGTCCATCGGATTTCCCGAACCCAGTTTACAGGGTCCCCTTTTTGGAACCCTCTTCAGCTGGGGCCTTTTCTCCGTCGCAGGGCTTGTCACAAGGCTTGTCGCAACCCTTCCTGCCGAACATGTGGCCCGGCGGCTGGCCCGGAAATAGCCCCGCGGAGTAGATCCCCTGTGGTCCGCCGCTGGAGGACACGCTCAGGAGGATATCGTTGGTGTCGGACCAGAGGCCCGGCTCGGCAAAGACCAGCGTGCAGGCCTTCCCCCGATAATCGGAGAGGGCTTTCCACGCCTTGCCTGGGTTGCCGCCGTTGCCCAGCGCCCACGCGGGATCGTCGGTGAGGATGGCCATCCCGCCGGAAACGAGGATCTGCATGGTTCTCTCCTGGCCCGGAACCCCGAAGGACCATCCCCTGGCCCCCTTCAGATCCACCGCTTTCAGCTTGAGCTGGGCGGCCAGTTTCTGGTTCACGAGGTCTTCGAACCGGCGCGAGTCACGAAGGGTGATGTAGAAAGCCGCATGGGCCTTGGACGCGGCCTCCTTGCCTTTACTTTCGGCGTCCTGCCGATCCCACGTGAAGCACCATTCGTCGGAGAGGGTGGGCAGGAGGTCGTTGGCGAAGGAGATGTTGAGCTTTCCCTCCGCCGCGCCGATGCCGGCCCGCACCCAGCTCATCTGCTCGACGGGCAGGTCCTTGGAGAGCTCGTCCAGGGTGTCCTGGTAGAGCCGGGCGGGATCACGGCCCGCACCCCACACGTAGACCTGGCCGCCCCTGGGAAGCCGCCCGCAGATCTGCGGGGTCTTGCTGGACCCCTCGGCCGCCAGGCGCCAGATCCCCCTTGGTTGTTCGTTGAAGCCGAGCCAGCTCTGGACCTGCCATCCCTTCTCACCGTCCCTGGGTGGCGACGTCCAGAGCGCGAAGGACCGGATGCTGTCCACGGCCAGGAGTTTGGGGAGGCCCACCTTCACGAGGGCCTTGAGGGCCTTGCTCGCGTCGCTTTCAGTGGCAGCCGGGGGTTCATCGGCCGCGGGCGCGGCGGCCTTGGCCTTGCCCTGGTCCGGTTTCTTCTCTTCCACGGCGGGCGGTGGCGTGGTGACCGCGGCCGTCTCCTTCTCTTCCGACTTGGCCTTGGCGACCTGCTGCAGGAGCGACCCGCGGACGAACAGGGTCGCGCCGCTCCCGGCCGCCGGAAACCGCTTCAGGGCCGACAGGAACACGGGATCCTCGGAGAGGGCTTTCCCCTGGCCGGCCAGGACCGCTTTCGCGCCCCCCTCGCCCAGGGCCACGACGGCCAAGGCGTCGCTCACGCCCCAGAGGATCTCGTCGGCCTGGAAACCCAATTTCAGGCCACCCTCGCCCAGGTCGTGCTCCACCTTATGGAGCGCCACCCCGGCCACGGTCGCGGCAACGGGGCCGTCGCCCATCTTATCCTTGAGCATCTGCTCGACGGCGGCCTTCTCTCCTGGCGCGAGGGGGATGAGGGCAGCGCCCTGGACCTTGGACCCGTCGAGCCAAAACCCGGCGGCCATGGGCTTGGCCCGCAGGAGCTCGGGGAGGTCTTTGGGGGTCACGGCCGGAGCTGCCCAGACGGTCTTCAGGACCTGGAGCATGGGGTCCGTTCCCCTGCTGGCCTGCGCCGGGGCACCGCTGGACTTGGCCTCGCCCGGGGGCATCCATTGTCCCATCTGGCTCGTTTCCATGAAGACCTGCGTCTTCTCAGGGAACCTGGCTCCCATGCCCTGGTAGGCCCACGAGCTCCGGTGGGAGAACCAGTAGCCCGCGCCGGCCACGACAAGAACCACCGCGATCAGAACAACCGCCATCATCCCATTGCGTTTCATGGCATCCTCCTGTGGATTTCGGCGGCGCATGGCGCCACTTCCCTCCGCCCTCCCGCCCCACGGCCGGGGACTCGTTTGGTTGTACGGACCTATCCCCGAAAGGTTTCTCCGCTTCGCCGCCGGATGGCCGATGCGGTACAATGCCGCAAGCGGGTGCCCTAAGCGCCCGAGTGGAGGAGCCATGCATCTCGCGAAGCCCATTGCGGCGGCGCTTCTCGCCATGGCGGCCCTAGCACTCGCCGCCAAGTCCGTGAGCATCCTCGTGGATCTCGTTCCGGAGCCTCCGAAGAAGGCGGCCGCGGGATATGAGGTGGAGGGGCGCGTCTACCACTATCGCGACAAGCGCCTCGACGCGAGGGTGGCTTATCTCCCACCCGATGCCCGCGCGGCATGGTTTTCCAAGCGCGGCCTCCAGGATCCCTTCGAGGGCCTCATCAAGCCGGAGGACAATTACGTTTTTTTCAGCCTCCGCCTGGAGAACCTGCAGCGGGAGGAAAACGTGGCGTTCACCCCCGGCTCCAGCATGTTCGGCACGGCCAACCTCGTGGATGACACCACGGTCTACCAGATGTTCTACAAGGAGAACGACGGCGAGGCAAGGCTGGCCACCGCGGGGAAGAGCTTCTTCTTCAAAGCCCTCTACCTGCCCCCGGGCCAGTGGATCGAGCGCCTCCTGCTCTTCCAGTACGACGAGTCCTACGCCATGAAGAAGGTGCCCCTGGTCATGAGCAGCATCCTCCTTGGGCGAGATGGGATCGACCTGGAGTTCTCCTTCCTGGCGACGTTCAAGAAGGAGAAGAGGAAATGACGGCCCAGATCATGGACGGCAAAGCCGTAGGGGCGGCCATCCGGCGGGAGGTGGCGGAGGGGACGGCGGAGCTTCGCGCGCGGGGCTTCCGGGCGCCCGGGCTGGCCGCGGTCCTCATCGGGGAGAACCCCGCGAGCAAGGTGTACGTGTCGTCCAAGGTCAAGGCTTGCGCGGAGGCGGGCATCTTCTCCGACAAGATCGAGCGCCCCGCCACCGTCACCACGGAGGACGTCCTCCAGATCGTCAGGGATCTCAACACCCGCGAGGATATCGACGGGATCCTCGTCCAGCTGCCCATCCCGAAGCAGGTGGACGAGGGAGCTGTCCTGAGGGCCATCGACCCCACCAAGGACGTGGACGGCTTTCACCCCGTGAACATGGGGAACCTGGTCCTCGACCAGCGGGGCTTCGAGCCCTGCACCCCGGCTGGCATCATGGAGCTCCTCAAGCGCTCTGGGGTGGATCTGAAAGGAAAGAACGCCGTGGTGGTGGGACGCTCCCACATCGTGGGCAAGCCCATGGCCCTCATGCTCCTTCGCGAGCACGCCACGGTCACCATCTGCCACTCGCGCACCCAGGACCTCCCGGGCGTCTGCAGGCAAGCCGACGTTCTCGTCGCCGCCATCGGGAAACCCGCCCTCATCACCCACGACTTCATAAAACCCGGGGCCGTCGTGGTGGACGTGGGAATCAATCGGGTCACGGACCCTGCCGAGGCCGAGCGGTACTTCGGCGGCGACCCCGACCGCATGAAGCAGGTCCGGGAGAAGGGCTCCACCCTCGTGGGCGACGTCCTGCCCACGGCCATGTGGGAGAAGGCCTCCCTCTACACGCCCGTCCCCGGAGGCGTTGGGCCGCTCACCATAGCCATGCTGTTGAGCAATACGCTGAAAAGTGCGCAAATGAGGCTGCGGGCCTGAAACCGTGAGTAGGATAGTAGGAGAGTAAGTGAGTAGGAAGAGAAAGACCAACCCTGATTTCTGGCCACGCTTGCATCCAACTTCTCCTCCGCTTCGCCTTACTCACCTCCTCACCTCATCACCTACTCACGAGATCCTGCCCGGAGGCTCGGCCGACGAGCACGAACCGAGGTCACGATGCTCCACTTGGGTTTGACCGGTGGCATCGGCAGCGGCAAGAGCACCGTGGCTCGCATGTTCGCGGAGCTGGGGGCCGTGGTCATAGACGCCGACGTGCTCGTCCGGCACCTGCTGGGACCGGGACGAGAAGGCGCAGAGGTTGTGCTGGCGGCCTTCGGTCTCGAGGTCATGGCCCAGGACGGTTCGGTGGACCGGAAGGTTCTTGCCGCCAAGGTTTTTGGGGACGAGGCGGCGCGCCGGCGGCTGGAGGCCATCCTCCACCCCCTCGTGGTGAAGGCGCGCAGGGCCACGGTGGAAAAGATCATGGGCGAGCGGGGGCAGGGTGCGGTGGTGATTTCCGAGGCCGCCCTCATTTTCGAAGCGGGCACGGCATCCGAGTTCGACGGCGTGGTCCTCGTCACGGCGCCCACGCCCATCCGAACCGCGAGGCTGGCCTCCGCGGGCTGGGAAGGCGGAGACATAGGGCGCCGCATGGCGGCCCAGTGGCCGGACGAGAGAAAAGCGGGGCTAGCGGACTGGGTGGTGGACAACGGCGGGAGCGAGGTTCCGA
>JAKAJA010000112.1 GCA_021814085.1 Acidobacteriota bacterium
CTGGATGAGGGACATGTCCAGGATGCCGCTTAGGCCCATCTGGAGGGTCCGCGGGATGGGCGTCGCCGTGAGGGTCAGGACGTCCACGTGGGTCTTGATCTGCTTGATCTTCTCCTTGTGGGTCACTCCGAAACGCTGCTCCTCGTCCACCACCAGGAGCCCCAGGTTCGGCGGCTTCAGGTCCTTGGAGAGGAGGCGGTGGGTCCCCACGAGGATGTCCACCTTGCCCTGGTTGGCCTCGGCCACCGTCTTCTTCTGCTCTTTTGGCTGGACGAATCTGGAGAGCATGCGAACCGTGACGGGGAAAGGCGCGAAGCGCTCGGTGAAGCGCTCCATGTGCTGGAGGGCGAGGACCGTCGTGGGACAGAGGACCATGACCTGCCGCCCGTCCTGCACCGCCTTGAAGGCGGCGCGCATGGCCACCTCCGTCTTTCCGAAGCCCACGTCGCCGCAGACGAGGCGGTCCATGGGGCGCGGCGATTCCATGTCCCGCTTGAGGTCTTCCACGGCGCGGGCCTGGTCGGGGGTGAGGTCGAAGGGGAACTGGGCCTCGAACTCTTCCTGCCACTGGGTGTCGGGACCGTAGGACCACCCCTCAACCGTCCGCCGGCGGGCGTAGAGCTTGAGGAGATCGTCGGCGATCTCCTTGACGGCCTTCCTCACGCGATCCTTGGCCCTTTTCCAGGCGGGGCCGCCGAGGCGGTCCAGGGGCGGCACGAAGCCCTCGGAACCGACGTACTTCTGGATCAGGTCCATGCGCTGGACGGGAACCAGGAGCCGGCTCCCGCCCGCGTACGTGAGGACGAGGTAGTCTTCGCGGAGTCCTTCCCGGACAAGGGTCTCGATGCCCTGGAAGAGTCCCACCCCATGGTCCACGTGGACCACGGGCGAACCGGGTTTGAGGTCCCTGAGGCCCGAGAAAAAGGCCTCCCGGTGCTGCACACGGGCCTCGGGGAGGGCCGCGCGTCCTCGGCCGAAGAGCTCGCGCTCGGTGACCGCGAGCCACCTCTGGCCGGGGAAGAGGATGCCCTCCTCGGCGGGCACGAGGGCCGCGTAGAACCCGGGGGGGAGATCGCCGCCGGGCGGCGCTTCGCGGAGGATACCGGCCCCGTCCGCCAGGGCCATCTCCGCGAGCCGGTCCAGGGTCCCCTGGCCCTGGAGGAGGGCGATGCAGCGGTACCCCTCCGCCACCCTGTCCTTAATATAGGAGAGGAATTTGTAGGGCTCCCCGGGGAAGACGGGGGGCCGTTCGCTCGCGGGGCCGGAATCTCCCTCGGCCCCCATTCGCAGGGTGCGCGGGTCCGCCGCCATCGCCTCCACGGTCTTGGGGGCGAGGAAGAGATGACCCGGGGCCAGGAATTCGGGACGCCGGTGCCGGCGGTGGCTCTCCGTCCACTGCTCGGTCCGGCTCCTGGCCTGCTGCACGCATCCCTGGGGATCGAGCATGGCCCACGAAGCATCCCCCAGAAAATCCGGGAGGGAGCCGAAGTACTCCCCGTCCTGCCGGATCTCCGTGTCGAAGGTGGGGTAGGCTCCGATCTGTCCGAGACTCTCCAGGCGGATCTCCCCGAACTCGCCCTCACCGGCCAAAAGGGCCTTGAGACGCTCCTGCAGCCCCTCGTCGCGCACGGCTTCCGAGAGCGGCGGCACGAGGACGGGGCGACCGACGGAGCCGAGGGAATGCTGGGAGGCGGGGTCGAAGAAGCGCAGGGATTCCACTTCGTCCCCGAACATCTCGAGGCGCACGGGGAGTGTTTCCGTTGGGGAGAACACGTCCAGGACGCCGCCCCGGAAGGCCGCCTCACCGGGCTCGCCCACCATGTCGGTCTGCCTGTAGCCCAGCCGCCACAGGGCCGCGCGGAAGGCACGCCGGTCCAGCGTCTGCCCCTCCTCCACAAGGACGAGATGCCCCGACCACCAGCCCCTTCGTGGAACCTTCCAGAGGAAGGATTCGGCGCTCGCCAGCAGGGCCGCGCGCGGGGAAAGGCTGGCCGAGGCCAGAGCCTCCGCGCGCTCCAGGAGGATGCCCGGGTGGTTCGGCAGCCCCTCGTAGGGATCGGCATCGGGAGCGGGCATGAGGGATGGCGCGGCCCTCTCCCCGAAGACCGCCTGAAGAAACCCGTCCAGCTTTTTCGCCGAGGCCTCGGAAGGAACGAGGACACCCGTGGGTTTCTCCCGCGCCGCGAGGTAGGCGGCCAGGGCGAAGGGGATGCCGCCGCCTCGGGTCGCGGCGCAGCCTTGGGCGCCGCCCAAAGCCCCATGAAGCTCCTTCAGAAATCGCTGCAGGAGGGGGTTCAAGGGTTGCCGCCTCCGATCCTGCACAGGAGGCCGCTGGTGGAACGGCCTTGGACGACCGGAATGGTCACGACCCGGCCCCCGCGGCCCTCCACGAACTCCCGGCCCACGATGGCCGCCAGCGCCCAATCCCCGCCCTTCACCAGCACGTCCGGCTCCACCGCCTCGATGAGCCGGAGGGGGGTGTCCTCCCCGAATAGGACCACCGCGTCCACCGAAGCGAGGGCCGCCAGGATCTCCGCGCGCTCGGCCTCGGGGGTCACGGGGCGCCCCGGCCCCTTGAGGCGGCGGACGCTCTCGTCCGCGTTCAGCCCCACGACGAGGCGGCCGCCGAGAGCACGCGCCGCGTTGAGGTACCTCACGTGCCCCACGTGTAGCAGGTCGAAGCATCCGTTGGTGAACACGGCCGTCTCACCAAGGGCCCGCCACGAGGCGCGCAGCGCCAGCAGTTCCCGCAGGCCCATGGCTCCGCGCGCGCTCATTTCTTGAACCTCAGGGACTCTACGCGCGCCTGGAGGGGCGGAAGGACCTGCTCCATGACGGTCTTAAGTGGGACCGCCTGCCCCTCCCTCACGACGCACATCTGATAGGGTTGGACCACGTCCCCATTGGGATCGAAACTCGTGGGCCCTGATGCCCCTGGGAAGTTCCTCGTGGCCAGGAGTCCCTTCCGGATGGCTTCGGCCCCCAGCTCTCCCTTGGACATGACCTCGGCGAGTATGCGCACGGCATCGTAGGCATGGGCCGCGTAGACGTCCCCTTCGGCGCCGTAGCGGCTGGTGTAAGCGGAGGCGAACTCGGCGGCGTCGGGATTTCCGCCTTCCGGGTCGTAGGCTGGCCTGGCGAATACCACGTCTTCGAACTCGGCCGCGGCTCCCTTCAGGACGCCGCCCCCGGAGATGGCGCTCACGGATAGCACGGGCGGTTCCGGAGCCCTGGCACGAAGCGCGGTAAGTATGGGCACCATATCGGCCCCGTACCCGGCCACGAAGACCACTTGAGCCTCGGCGAGGCCCGCTTTGGCCAAGTCCAGCACGGCGCCGGGAGACTGTCCCGGGTCGTAGAGAACCGTCACGCAGGATCCCTGGACCGTGCAAAAACGCCGGGTGAACACCTCCCTAAGACCGTCCGCGTAAGTATTCCTCTCGGCGAGGATCAAGGCGCGCGTGGCGTGGAGGCCAAATGCCGCGAAGTCCGCCAGTGTTCGTCCCTCGATTTCGTCCGACGGCCAGTTCCTGAAGACGAAATCCCCGGCTCCGGTGATTTTTAGGCCCGACGCCGAGGGGGACAAGAGAACCCTTCGGTAGCGCTCCGCCAGGGGAGCCATGGCGAGGGTCTCTCCCGTGGTGCACCCGCCCAGGACCACGGAAACCTGGTCCCTCACGACGAGCGTCTGGAAGGCCTCCGCCGCGGTCTTGTCGTCCGATTCAGAATCGCGGACCAGTATCTCGATTCTCCGGCCCTCGATCCCGCCGGAGGCATTGACGCGCTCGGCCGCGAGGAGAGCCCCCCGCTCGAGGCTCTTCCCGTAGACCGCGTAGGAGCCCGTGAGGGGCAGGACGGCACCCACCCGCACGGGGCGGAGGGAGCACGCCACCATGGCCGCCACGGCGCAGGCGAGCACCAAGCCCGCCACCGCGGCAATCCGCGACCAGCCCCGTGAAACCCTCATGGGTCCTCCAAACTTTTAATGATATCGGTCCGGGTCGTTTTGGGTCAAGCCGGACTGCCGTCGGAAGGCGGACCTCCCGGAAAAAGGCCAGCGCGCACCGTGCTAACATTATCTTCGGGAGGAAACCATGTCCCTTCGCGGAGCTTTCGTCGCCGTCGCCCTCGTCACGTCCGCCTCTTGGGCCGCCCTCGCGGGCGAGCCCAGCGTCGTTCTCATCAGCCTGGATACCTACCGGGCCGACCGCCTCGCCCCCTGGGGCGGGCCCAAGGACCTAGCGCCCAACCTGAACGCTCTCGCGGCCAAGGGGTCCGTATTCAAGAACTGCTTCCCCTCGGCCCCCGAGACGCTTCCCTCGCACGCCACGCTCCTGACCGGGGCTTCCCCCGACGTCACGGGGCTCCAGACCAACGGCCTCGGCACGCTGGCCGCCGGCGTGCCCACCCTCGCGGGGATATTGGAGGCGAAGGGCTTTTCCACCGGGGCCGTGGTCGCCGATGCGGTCCTCCACAAGCGGTACGGGCTCTCCCGCGGGTTCCAGCGTTACGACGATCTGGCCAGCGGCGGATCGCCCCGGACGGCCGAACAGGTCACCGACCTGGCCCTATCCTTTCTCAAGGCCCAGTCGGGACGACACTTCTTCCTCTGGGCCCACTACTTCGATACACACTTCCCCTACGACGCTCCCGAGTCTTATGCCCACCGGACGACCGGCGGGCCTTACGAGGCCGCGGCGGCCTACGTGGACGCCCAGGTTGGACGCCTCCTCAAGGCCCTCCCCCCGGACACCCTCGTGGTGGTTGTTTCGGACCATGGAGAAGCCCTGGGCGAGCACGGCGAACTGACCCACGGCGTCTACCTGTTCCAGCCCACGGTCCGGGTCGTGTGCATGATGGCCGGCCCGGGCGTGCCCGCGGGCAAGGTCTCCGCCGTCCCCTGCTCACTCGCCGACGTGGCCCCCACGGTCCTGAAGCTCTGCGGCTTCCCCGCCTCGCTCCTGAAGGGCGACGGCACCGACCTCGTGGCCCTGGCGGCAGAAACCGCGCCGGCACCACGAGCCATTCATATGAGGGCCTGGCTGCCCTTCGCCATGTTCCGGTGGCTGCCCCTCGTTGGCGTCACGGACGGGCGGTACAAGTGGGTCCGAAGCCGGACCGACCACCTCTACGATCTGGAGTCCGACCCGGCGGAGACCAAGGACCTGGCCTCCGCCCCGCCGGCGCAGGCCAAGGCGCTCCGGGCCAAACTTCCCTCCCTTCCCACCCAGGCCCCGGCCGGCGATTCCGTGGACCCCGCCCTCCTCGGACTCGGCTACGCCCCAGCACCGGGGGGCAGCGTGGACGTCTCCAAGATGCCCGATCCCTACGACATGGGCTGGTCCATCAAGGACGTGGCCCAGGCAAGGCTAGACCGCAAGATGGGCCAGCTCGACAAGGCGGTGGCGCTTTTCAGGTCGGTGGTGGAACGGGACCCTGGCAACCCATACGCCTGCTTCGAATACGGCGAGACCCTCCGCCAGGCCGGCAAGCCCGAGGAAGCCCTTAAGGTCCTGGACAGGACCCTCGCCATCTCCCCTGCCATGTCGGGCGCCTGGGCCTCCAAAGGACTGGCTCTCGTCTCCATGGAGAAGCCGGCGGATGCGGCCAAGTGTTTCGAGCGGGCGCTCCAGCTCGAACCCGACTTCACCCTCGCCCTCAACCCCCTGGCCGCCCACTACCTGGACCTGAATGAGCCCGACAAGGCAAATGCCCTCCTGGAGCGGGCCGTATCGACGGGAATAGCGGACTCTCACACATACCTCCTCAGGGGAAGGGTGCGCCTGGTCCAGAAGAGGTCGGCGGAAGCGGCGAAGGATTTCGAGGCGGCCCTGCGACTGAGCCAGCATCCCGAGCAGACCATGAAGGAGGAGGCGGACGCCTACATGGTATGCAAGTACTACGAGGAGGGTGTCCGCCTCTACAGCGAAGGGGTCCGGCTATACCCGAAATACTCCCCCAACTACCTCACCCTGGGCAGCACGTACCTGCAGATGGAGAAGCCCCAGGAGGCACTGAGTCTCTTCCAGCGGGCGCTGTCCTGCGATCTGGATGAGCGGACCCGGGAACAGGTCAAGGGGATCGTGAAGGACCTGGAAGCCGCCATGGCCTCGCCGGAAGGTGGGAAGTAAGGACCGGCTGGAGGTTTCCAGCAGCCAGTTAGCGCCCTTTGAGCGCCGCAAGGAACCCGTCGGGGTCCCGCGGGCTGATGAGGAGGGCATACCCCTCGCGGGTGGGAACGTAAACGGCCCGCCGGCGATCCGCGAGGAAGAGCAGGGC
>JAKAJA010000113.1 GCA_021814085.1 Acidobacteriota bacterium
CCCGCGCCCACGAAAATCGAAATCAGAGACGGTTGAGCATCACGCCCGCAATCTCCGCGGCAAGGCGGCCCTAATCCTGGAAGAGATCCTGGACAAGCGTCAGTCTCTCAAGCGGGTCCTCCAGCGGGAGCAGGAGCGCATCGAAAGGGAAGACGACCGCGCCCTCCTGCGAGAGATCGTGACGGGGGTCATCCGCAACCTGCCGACCATCGACCGGGCCCTGGCCTCGGCGGTCAAGCGAGGGCTGGAGGAGACGCAGAGCGAGCTCCTCCATATCCTGCGCGTTGGAGTGTTTCAGATCCTGTTTCTGGACAAGGTTCCCCTCTATGCGGCGGTTGACCAGTGCGTGGAGGCCGCCAAGCCGCTCAACCCCGGGGCCGGCGGTTTCGTGAACGGGATACTGCGGGCCATATCCGACCGCAAGGTCCACTGGCTTGTTCTGCCGGAAGGCGCCGATCCCTCCTCGGTCTCGCTCAGGACGGGCATGCCCGAATGGCTCGTCCGGCGTTATCTGACCCGTTTCGGCGCGGTTGAAGGGACCAACATTTTAGAGGCCTTCCAGCGGCCGGCCGCCACGGCCCTCGTTTTCCCGACGGAAGAGGCCCTGCGGGAAGCGGAGCCGGGCCTCACCGCGGAGGGGTGGCCGCTCCTTCCCGACCCGGCCCTGCCCCTAACCTTCACCGTGGCCAAGGGAAATCCCGCATTTTCTGACGCGTTTAAGAAGGGGCTGTTCTACATCATGGACCCGGCCTCCCAGGCGCCAGCGGCCCTGATGCCCCTCAAGGGCAATGAGGCTGTTCTGGATCTCTGCGCGGCCCCCGGCGGCAAGACCATCCTCATGGCGAAACGGTTGGGAGACGGCGGTTGGGTCCTGTCCACGGACGTGAACCGGCGGAGGCTGGGCCACCTGCGGGAGAATATCCAGCGGCTCAAGCTCGAAAACGTAAAGATGGCCCAGGTGGACGTGGAAGCGCCCCTGCCCTTCAAGGGGTCTTTCGACGCGGTCGTCCTCGACGCGCCGTGCTCCTCCCTGGGCACCCTGCGGCGAAACCCGGAGATCCGCTGGCAGCTCAAGGAGGACGACCTGCGCTTCCGCACGACGAAGCAGGTCGCCCTGCTGGAACAGGCGGCGGCGGCCGTCCGCCCGGGGGGGACCCTCTCCTATTCCGTGTGCAGCATCGAGGAGGAGGAGACGACCCTTGTGATCAAAGACTTCCTTGAACGCCAGAAGGAGTTTTCCCCCCTCGAGATCGCTTCGCCCCCCGTTTGGGAGCCGCTGGTGGAAAAGGTGGGACCGGGGCAGGTGTGCCTGCTGCCACACCGCCACCCGTGGGACGCGTTCTTCGTTGCGCTCTTGAAGCGGAAAGGCACCCCGCGGGGGCGAAAGGTCTTGAAAGGAGGCAAGCCCTGACGGCCACAGTATCCAGCGGCCGGAATTCCGTATGGAGAGAAGGGACGCCCCTCGTCCTCCTCCATGCCTTCCCCATGGATGGGCGCATGTGGGCACCCCAGGCGGCCGAGGATTTTGGCCTGCCGCTCTGGGTTCCGGACCTGCCCGGGTTCGGTTCGTCTCCGGCGCCCGACGGCCCGTGGTCTCTGGAAGACCAGGCCCGGTGGCTCGCGAACGACCTGGATGCACGGGGATGCCACACGGCGGTCCTCTGCGGGCTGTCCATGGGAGGCTACATCGCCCTCGCCTTCGCGGCCCTCTATCCCAATAGGATTGCGGGGCTGGTACTGGCCGACACCCGTGCAACGCCCGATGCGGAGCCTGTCAAGAAAGCCCGAGGAGAAACCGCGGAACGGGTTCTGCGTGAGGGGATGTCCTTCCTGGCCGACGACATGGCGGCCAGGCTATTCGGTACCGCGAGCAAAGCCGGCAACCCCGGGCTCGTCGCTCAGGTCCGCGACATGATGTTGGACCAGGACCCCCAAGGCGTGGCCCTGGCGCTGTTGGCCATGAGGGATCGCCCGTCCCGGGAGGGCGCCCTGGCGCGCCTCCGGGTGCCCGTCCTTATCGTGGTTGGTTCTGAGGATGCGATCACCGCCCCGTGGGAGGCACGCGACATGGCCGGCATCGCACGAAATGCCCGAGTGGTGCAGGTCCTGGGTGCCGGCCACATGACCAATCTGGAAGCCCCTGCCGCCTTCAACCGCGCCATGAGCCGCTATCTGAGGGAACTCTCGGGGGCCAAGCAGATGCCGTAGAAGGCCCTTACTCCTCTAACCGAATCTCCAGAAAATCCAACGTGCGTTGAAAATCCGGGGGAAGGGGAGCCTGGAGGATGATCTCCGGGCCGGCGACGCTCTGGGGAAGATGAAGGCGCCAGGAATGCAAGTAAGGATGGGTCGGGGATAGCTGGTCGCGGAGCTTCTGATCGCGGATGGTCTTGTGACGGGGGCCGCCGTACAGGTCATCTCCCACGATCAGATGGCCCGCGTGGGCGCAGTGGACGCGAAGCTGGTGGGTCCTTCCCGTCTCGAGATGGAGCTGGAGCAGAGAAGCATAGCGCGAGGTGGCGACCACCTCAAAGCCGCTTGCTGAGGGCTTCCCGTGCGGATCAACCTTCATGCGGCGGCGGTCCTCGGTGTCTGGTCCCATAGGCCAATCCCACCGGCCCTTTCGTGGTGATGGACGTCCCCACACCAGGGCGAGGTAAGTCTTCTCGGCCCTTCGCTCGGAAAGGGCTTGAGATAGGGCGGAATGGGCATCGGGATCTCTCGCCACCAGAACCAAACCCGATGTCCCAACGTCCAGCCTGTGGACAAGTTGGAGGTTTCCCACAGGGTCGTAAAGGCAGGACCGATCTTCCGGAACCAGGGAATCGAGCAATCGAACGACGGCATCGAGCGGGGAGGCCCTCGGTGTGGCCAAGCTCACGCCCGGTGCCTTGTCGATGACAAAAAAGCGCTCGTTTTCCCAAAGGAGATGGCTAGAGAGATGAGCTGGCGAAGCGATCCTAGAGTCGATTTTATCGTCTCCCACGAAACTCTCCTCGCACCCAGTGGAGGCAGCCTATCTTTTTCGATAAACGGCTCAGGTCGGAGCGGATCCGAAAAACCATATGAATTGACTATAAACGCATAATAGCTATTAAAACAAATATAAAAATAATAATACTACTGTAGAATAATGGCCAGAATAGAGCCCTCAACCAGGTCCTTGCCCAGGTGAAAGTGAAGTGATGAACTGGAAGATCTGGCCCCCAATGAGGTCCGGTTGTTCGAGGGGAACCATGTGGCCGGCCCCCTTTAAAATAACCAATTCTGAACCGGCGATGGCCCGATGGGCGTACTCGCATTCTTGGCGGAATGGATCCTCACCTCCGACGATAAATTGGACTGGCATGGTCAGGTATGAGGTCAGTTTTGCCGTATCCACGTCCCTCCTCGGATGGGTGGAGAGGAGATCGGCGGCCTCGTACCCCTGCATGGCGAAGTGGAGCTGGCGTACCCCTTCCACGGAAGTGCGCAACTTACCGAAGAGGCGGCTCTGGGCGAGATAGAGAACGGCGGCGTCCGTGCCTTCAAGGTGGGCCTTGTCGCGAGCTCGCTGTACCCACGCCTGGGCGATGGTGCGGAAGGCACGCTCTTCCCCCTGTGTGCCGTGGGGTTCAGCGGATCCGATAGCGGTGAGCGAGAGGACCCTGTCGGGGTGGAGCATGGAGAAGATGCAGGCGATGCGGGCGCCCTTGGAATGTCCCACCAGGTGAGCCCGCCCCAGATGAAGGTGGTCCATCAGGCCAGCCAGGTCTTCCACATCGGCCACGCGGGAGTACTCAAGGGCCGGATCGGATGTGGACCGCCCGGCACCGCGCACGTCGTACCGAATCACGCGAAAGGCGCCCGAGAGACCCCCAGTCACGCCGTCCCAGAAATGAGTGTTGAGGGTCCACCCCGGGATGAGGATGATGGGCGGGCCACTTCCCGAGGATTCGTAGAATAGATGGAGCTGCCCCATATCGATAACGGGCATTCGACGTTCAGGGGGCGGTGCGCAGGAGGGCCCCATTTTCCCTCAGCCACGACCTTTGCGCCGCGAAAGAGGGACACACGGAACCCACGAGTTCCCAAAACCTGCGCCCGTGATTTGCGTGCCGCAAGTGGCACAGCTCGTGGACCACGACGTAGTCGAGGACGGCCGGCGGGGCCAGGATCAATCGCCAGTTGAAGGTCAGGGTGCCCCTCCCCGTGCAAGCGCCCCACCGGGTTTTCTGGTCTCGCACCTGGATGGCCTTAGGGTAGAGGGAGAGGAGCCCCGAGAGGGACTCGGCCCGGCGCATAAAGATCTCCTTTGCCTTCTCGCGGAAGGAGGTTTCGAGAATTTCAGAGAGAGGGGATTCGTCGTGGTTGGGCACCTGGACGAGCAAATGGTCCCGATGCCACTCCACGGATGGGGCCGCGCAAGCGCAGTTTCTGACCCTGAGAGAAATGGGGCGGCCGCGGTAGACGATGGTCCGGCCAGAGCCCATGGGCGGCGCGGCCTTGGCCAGCCGTTCTTCCCGCTCGTTCCATCGTTTCAGAACCCAGTCCTGGTGAAGCTTCATGAATTCGGCGGCTCTCGACGGGCTGGCCCACCTGGGCAGGACGAGGACCAGGCCCGAATGGTCTTCCATCTTGATCCAGACCCGGCGCGCCCGAGCGTTCTTCCGGACCGTGAAGGGCACACGAGTACCAGACATAACTACATGAAAGGAAATGGGTTCGGTGCTGATAGCCTTGCTCACGGACGCACCTCGCGGAGCGATGAGCCCTGAGCATTGCACGGGTAAGTCCCGAAATCAAGGCCGGCGGAGCCGCGGAGAAGGCAACGCCCCTGAGGGCAAAGCAGCCTCCTGTTACTCTTCGAGTTTGCCCGGAAGGCCACCCCATAGCTTGACGAGGTGGAGCCCCGTGTCTGCCGACTTGATCATCCAGTCGAGGCTGACCCATTCCTGGAGGCCGTGGAAATTCACTCCCCCGGCGAAGATGTTGGGCGTAGGCAGCCCCTTGAAGCACAGGGCGGACCCGTCCGTGCCGCCCCGGATGTAGCTGAGAGTCGGTTCAGCGCCGGCAAGGCGTACCGCGTCCATAGCCAGCTGTACCACCTGGGGATGCTTATCCAGGACGACCTTCATGTTGCGGTAGGACTCCTGGATGAGGACGTCGGCCCTGAGGCCCGGGAATGCCTCCTCGGTTTCCCTGGCAATTCGCAGAAGATCCTCCTCGCGGGCTCGAAGATCCTCCACCTCGAACCCCCGCACCAGGAACTTGACCGTCACCTTGCCCACCTCGCCGCCGATCACGTAGGGGTGCAGGTAGGGCTGTCTCAGTTCCGTGGTTTCCGGCAGGAAATCCTTGGGCAGGAGCTGGACAAGGTGGGCGGCGGCGCGCAAGGCATTGACCATCTTGTCCTTGGCCACGCCGGGGTGGACGTCGATTCCCGTCAGGGTGACCGTTGCGGAGTCCCCGCAGAAGGTCTCGGCCTCGATCTCGCCCAGGACCGATCCGTCGAAGGTGTAGGCCGCGCTCGCGCCAAACTTGCCAACGTCGAAGAACCTCGTCCCATTCCCCGTCTCTTCATCGGGCGTAAAACCAATGCGCACCTTGCCGTGGGGGACTTCGGGATGCTTAAGGAACCACTGGGCGAGGGTCATGATAATGGCCACGCCCGCCTTGTCGTCGGCCCCCAGGAGGGTGGTGCCGTCGCTCGTGATGAGGGTGTGCCCGATGCACTTTACGAGGAGCGGGTTCTCGTCGGCCCTGATGGCCTTCCCGGGCGCGCCCGGAAGGGGGAGGTCGCCCCCGTCGTACTTGTGGCGGACCTGTGGCTTGACGTTTTCTCCCTCGGTGCTGGGGTAGGTGTCCACGTGGGCGAGGAGCCCGACGACGGGTGTTGCCGTCCCTTCCGGAAGCGTGGAGGGGATGGACCCGAAGGCGTACCCGTAGTCCGTGAGTTCCACCTCCTGGAGACCCATGGCCGTCATCTCCTGCTCAAGCATGCGCAGGAGGTCCCATTGGCACTGGGTGGAGGGGAAGGTCTCGGAAGTCTCGCTGGATCTCGTGTGGACGCGCACATACCGCAAAAAGCGCTCCAACAGCTGTTTCTGTTCAGTCTCATTGAGTGCCAACACGGGCTGTGAGTCCATCGTCATGGGGATCCCCTCTGGGTGGAGTCAGGGAAAGGGGAAGGGGAGAACGAGAGGGCGCCTTCTTGCCATGCGTCCGCCCTCTGGGGTG
>JAKAJA010000114.1 GCA_021814085.1 Acidobacteriota bacterium
GCCGGGAACCTTTTCTCTGGTTGTTCCGTCATGAAGGGTGAGGAGGCCACATGAGCGAGTCGGCGCCCAACCCGGACCTGTTCCTCGCCCGCCGAGCCGCCGCGGGCCAGGAGGACGCCTGGGCCGACCTCGTGGACCGCCACGGCCGGCGCCTCTTCAACCTCGCCCTGCAGTTCGCGGGGAACCGCGAAGAGGCGGAGGACCTGACCCAGGAGATCTTCATCCGCCTCCACCAGAACCTCCGGTCCTACCGCGGTGAGGCTCCGCTCCTGGGCTGGGCCCTCAAACTCTCCCGAAACCTCTGCATCGACCACTACCGGAAGACTCGCCAGGAGAGAAAGTGGCGCAAGGTGGCCTCGGAGGTCCTCGACCACCTCCCATCCACCTGCGACCTGGAGGCCGACTCAGCTCGGAGGCAGCACGTGGAGGCCATCTACGCGGGGCTCGCCGAGATCCAGGAGGAGCACGCCGAGGCCGTGACCCTCTGCGACCTGCAGGGGATATCCCTGGAGGACGCCTCCGTCTACCTCTCCATCCCCATGGGGACCCTGAAATCAAGGCTCCACCGGGGACGCCAGCGCCTCACCGAGGTGGTCCGGGCGCGCCTCACGGCGAGGCCGCCGGACCGCGCCGCGGTCGAAGGCGGAGGTGTGCCGTGCTGAGCGATGCCTGCCTCCGCTTCCGCGATGAGTACCCAGAGGGCGACTCCGAGGGCCATGCCGACCGGTGCGCGCCGTGCCAGGAGTGGGCGCGTGACGTGGCCTCCCTGCGCGCGGCGGGCACGGACCTGCCCCTCCCCGCCGCCCTGCGCGCCCGCAGCCTGGCGCTGAACGATCGGGGCGTGCCTTCCGGGGCACGGCTCTCCCCGGCACTGCTCCCGCAGGTTCCCCTCCCACCGGATCTCATGGCCAGGCTGTACAGGATTCCCGTCGAATCTCGCCTCGCCGGAATCAGGAACCATCCCCCGGCCGGGTCCGGCGAGCTCGTCGCGGCGAGCCTCCTCTTCGCCACCCTCCTGACCTTCGGGTTGGGAAGTTTCTTCACCCCCGTGGATCGGCCCAAGCTCGGGGCGGCCTCACGCATCGCCGGCGCGGTCCTCAAGGAGGCGGGAAACCGTGGGACGCAGACGATCCTGGGCGCGGGCGAGGGCATCTTCGACGGCTGCATCGAGGCCAGCCGGAAGCTGGGAGATTTGCTCGGCCACATCGGTGATCCGTGGTGGGGATCACGGACGGACCAGCGGGTGCCCGAGGCGAGCCCGAAGACTACGCCTACATCCCCACAGCAAAGAAAGGAGAACACCCATGGAAGCAGCCCGACCCATTGAGACCCCAATCGCCGAGGAGAAGTCCGTGGCGCCCTCCCTCCCTCCGTCGCCCCCCTTGTTGAAGCGGCCCTTCGTGGCAGGCTTCCTCTCCCTCTTCCCAGGGATAGGAAACGTCTATAACGGCCTTTACCTGAGGGGCCTCCTCTTCTTCACGGTGATCGCCTGCCTTCTGGCCCTGGGAAGCGACGAGGGGCATGAGCACCCCGTCCTCGGGTTCGTCATCGCCTTCGCCTGGATATTCAACGTGCTCGACGCCTACCGGCAGGCCACCCTCATCAACCTCGGGTACGCCCAGGATCTCGGGCAGGAAGACCTGCCCAAGATTCCCAAGGCGGGCCAGGGCGGGCTCCTCGCCGGCATTCTCCTCATCGTCCTCGGTGCCGTCGCGGGCCTCCAGCTCTATCTCGGGATCGACCTCTCGTGGATGATCCACTTCTGGCCCCTCGCCGTCATCGCCTCCGGCGGATGGCTGGTCTTTGCCTGGCTGAGGGAGCGGGCGAAGCAGACGGAAGCGGACGACGCGAAGTCGCTGTAGAAAGAGAGCCCGAGAACGCCACATAGGGAGCAACCAACGGGTGGGGCCGGCGATCGTGCCGGCCCCACCCGTGATCGTTGCCGGAAGGTGCCCCGGAAGGGCTTCGAATAACACCTGAGACCAAATGGTGAAGCACAAGGGCTCATGATAGAGTGAACGCGCCGCGGCAGGGGTGACAGCCGGAAGAGACATCGAAGGGCGACGGCGCGGCGCCGCTGGGGGCCGAACATGGCGGATGGGGAGCGCCCCGATCGAGGAGCGCGCGGCTTCGTCCTGCGGGCGTGGAACAGCTTCACCACGTCGGGCTTGGAGCTGGACCCAACCAGCCCCCTCCTCCGCCGCGTCATGTTCCTCAACTACTACCTCCTCACCACCGTCTTCGCCTGCCTGGTCTTCGGCGCCTTCAACCTGGCGAAGGGCAGGATGTCCGGCGTCGTGGAGCTGGCCGTCGGGTTTATCGGCGTGCTCATGATTCTCCTCATTCGGAAGACCATCGCCGTCAACGTGGCACAGGTCATGACCCTCCTCTACGCCCTGCCTCTCATGGTCTTCCTCCTCTTCGACGGCGGCATCGAAGGCACGGGCCTCTACTGGTGGTTCTGCATCCCGCCGGGGGCCTTCTTCCTGATGGGGGGCCGGGTGGGCTGGTGGTGGACGGGGGCCACGGTAGCCATATTCCTGGCGGACATGGGCCTCAACGCGGCAGGAATCCTGAGCGGCCCCTACTCCGTCGTCCAGCTCCGCCAGTTCACCGCGAGCTACCTCGCCCTCTGCCTGATCATGTACTTCTACGAGATGGTGCGGAAAGACCACGAGGAGATCATCGAGAGCCGGACCGCCGAACTGCAGGCGGCCAACGAGAACCTCAAGCGGGAGGTGGCCGCGCGCCTCCTGGCCCAGGGTGCCCTGGAGTCGGCCAAGGGGGAGGCCGACCAGGCCAACGCCGCCAAGTCCGAATTTCTCTCCCGCATGAGCCACGAATTGCGCACCCCCATGAACTCCATTCTCGGTTTCTCCCAGCTCCTCCAGATGGACCCTCGGGAGCCCCTCACGATGTCGCAAAAAGAGAGCGTGGAGCACATCATCAGCAGCGGCCACCACCTCCTCTCCCTCATCAACGAGGTCCTGGACCTCTCCCGCATCGAAGCGGGATGCATCAGCCTGAACCCCCAGAAAATGGATCTGAAACCGCTGGTGAGCGAATGCCTCGGACTGGTGAAACCGCTGGCCCAGGAACGCAAGGTAACCCTGAGGGACGACACGGCAGAGGGCGCTGACCTGCGGGTCACGGCCGACCCTCGGCGCCTCAAGCAGGTCCTCCTCAACCTCCTATCCAACGCCATCAAGTACAACCGGGCGGAGGGGCTGGTGCGTGTGCAGGCCTCAGCCGATGGGCCAACCGCAGTCCGGCTGAGCGTGACCGATTCGGGAATGGGAATGCCCGAGGACCAGCTGGCCCACCTTTTCGAACCCTTCCAGCGCCTCGCCGCGGAGCACACCTCCATCGAGGGCACTGGGATCGGGCTGACCATCTCCAAGAAAATCATGGAGATGATGGGTGGGAGCATAACGGTGAAAAGCACGCCGGGGTTGGGAAGCTGCTTCACCCTCCAGCTTCCCTGCGTGGGGGACGGTGCGCCGGCGGGAACCCAAACCGCCCCGGCGCACGTCGAGGAGAAGGCCGACGGTGGTGGCACCGTCCTCTATATCGAGGATGACCCCGCGAATCTGACCCTCGTGAGGCACATCCTGTCGCGCCGTCCCGAGGTGAAGCTCCTCCTGGCGTCCACGGGGATGGAGGGCTTGGCCCTTGCCAGGGCCCGTGAGCCCGACCTCATCCTGCTCGACATCCACCTCCCCGACCTGGACGGGCGCGAGGTTCTCAAGTACATTCGGGCCGGGCCGGGCACCCGGGGGATACCCGTCGTGATCGTGAGCGCCAGCGCCATGCCGCGAGAAGTGGAGAAGCTTCAGGAAGATGGGGTGGAGGGCTACCTCACCAAACCCCTGGATATCCCGAGATTTCTGGAGACCATCGACGAACATCTCGGGCGGACGCATGGGGCAAGCGCGGATCCGGCCAAGGGAGGTCGCCCATGATACCAGCCGAGCGGATCAAGAGGTCCCGTCTCATGATCGTGGACGACCAGGAGGCAAACGTCCTCCTCCTCGAGCGGATGCTCCAGTCCGCCGGTTTCACGAACGTGGTGAGCACCTCGGACCCCGCGGAGGTGGAAGACCTCTACAACGGGTTCCGGCCCGACCTCCTCCTTCTGGACCTCCACATGCCCAGGCTGGACGGGTTCGCCGTCATGGAGAAACTCAAAGCCGGCCTGGGGAACGACTATCTCCCCATCCTCGTGCTCACGGCTGACAGCACCCGCGAGACGCGACTCAAGGCCCTGGAAGCAGGGGCCAAGGACTTTCTCACCAAACCGCTGGACCCCGTGGAGGTCATGAACCGGATCCGAAACCTGCTCGAGGTGCGCCTCCTCTACGAAGACCTCAGGAACCAGAACGCGATCCTGGAGGAGAAGGTCCGAGAGCGGACTCAGGAGCTGAAAGACACGAGGCTGGAAGTCATCCACCGCCTGGGCCGGGCGGCCGAGTTCCGGGACGAGGGGACGGGGCTCCACCTCATGCGCATCAGCCGGTTTTCGGTGTGCCTGAGCAAGGCCGTGGGCCTCCCCGGCGATATCACGGACCTCCTCTACAGCGCGAGCCCCATGCACGACATAGGAAAGATCGGCATACCCGACCGGATCCTCTTCAAGGAGGGGAGGTTGGACGACGAGGAGTGGGCCATCATGAGAACCCACACCACCATCGGGGCCGATCTCCTCTCGGGTCACGACTCCCCCCTCATGAAGACGGCCGCCCAGATCGCCCTCACCCACCACGAGCGGTGGGACGGTGGCGGGTACCCGAGCGGCCTGAGGGGGGAGGACATCCCCATGGAGGGACGCATCGTAGCCCTGTGCGACGTCTTCGACGCCCTCATCTCGCGGCGGCCCTACAAGGAAAAATGGCCCCTCGGGCAGGCGGTGATGAACATCGAGGCCGAGAGCGGCGGGGCCTTCGACCCCTACCTCGTGGCCAAGTTCCACGAGTCGCTCATGGAGATCAAGGAAGTGTTCCGGCAGCTCGAGATGAAGATTCTCCCCGACTATCGCCACGGAATGTAATCGTCCCGGCACCCCGCCGAGGCCAGAAAAGGAAGCGCCAGAGAGACCTGCCCGATCAGGCCAGCTGTTTCTGGATCTTTTCGATCTTCTTGCGGGCGTCGTCGGCGCCGCGCCCCTTGGGAACCAGCACGAGGTACCGCAGGAAGGCGTCGCGCGAGTTCGCGGCATGCGAGGCACCCTGGGCCAGGGCGCCCTGTCCCGGGAGGCCAGAAGCGCAGGCGAGACAGACCGCCCATCGCACCATCCCCCGATACAGCCCCATCATGCGTGCCCCCATCGAAGAATCATATCTCTCGTAACACCCTTGGCGATCTTCACCAGGCTTCCTGCGGGGCGAGAGGGAGGATTGTTGCAAGAGTGGAGGCGCCGATGGAACCCATAGGAAAACAAGTGGGGCGGGCCTTCCAGTCCGCCCCGTTTTGTTGCCGAGTGATGGAGTCCTACGGCCGCGTGAACGGAAAGGGAGCCGAAGTCTGTCCGCCGGGGTTCACGATGGTCAGGGCAACCTCCGTGTGCTTGGGAAGCATCTTGCTCAGCTTGGCGCCGCCCTTGGCGGTGACCGCCAAGCCGCTCGTGTACAGGGTCTTGGGGGCGGGCTGCCCATTGATGTTGACGACGCAGTTCGGCTCGTAGTTGGCCCCCGTGAGGGTGAGCTTGCACACGAGGATCACACCATTCTGCTTCTGGAACTTGAAGGAGACTCCGTTGATTTGGGGTACGCCATCGAGGGGTGCCGCGGCGGCATCGCCGGCGCGTCCCGCAAAGACGGCGCCCGACGGGCCTGTGCCGGAGGGTGGGTCTGCCACGGGACCCGAGGCCAGAGTGCCCATGGAAAGAATCAGGAGCGCGAAGGCCAAAGCCCTGAGGGACAAAACAAACCTAGAATTATTGAGCGACGGGTCGTGAGATTTCATGCCGTTCCTCCTCATCCCTGAGAACATGCCTCTGGAGCGGGTGCCTGACGCGTTCTTCTCTTCTCTCATCATACCACTTGCTCGGGCCGGTCACCTGTGGCTGGCAGCGGGTGCCGGGGAGCGAAGGGTGATGCGGAGAATCTCGCCACGGCGCCAGAGGCGCATGCGGGGCCCCCAGGTTCCCGTGCCCCGGCAGACGATCACCGTCATGCCGTCCACGAGGTATCGCCCCCCGA
>JAKAJA010000115.1 GCA_021814085.1 Acidobacteriota bacterium
CGGTGATGACGCTCGAGAGAAAACCCAGGACGAGGATGAGCGCGAAGACGAAGGCGTGGGTGGAGATATGCTTCAGGAGCCAGCTCACCCCTGCCGCGATGTAGCGGCGCGTCCACTTGAAGACGAACCCCATGACGAGAACGGCCCCGGTGATGGGGATGGGGTGCTGAAGGGCTTCCAGGAGGAGGTGGCGGTTCAGGACACCCGCGGCCACGGCCGCCGCCACGCCCATGAAGAACAGGAATATCTCGATGTTGCGCTCCACCGCGTGGAAGGAGAAGGGCAGCACCATGACGAGCACGAGGATCAGGGTCAGGGCGAGGATGATCATGGGTTAACCGGGAGCAGGGAGCAGGGAGAAGGGAGCAGGGAGCAGGGAGCAGGGAGCAGAATCACCCCCTCATCCAACTCGATTCGTCTCGGTTCCATCGGCTCCCCGCTCCCCGCTGCCCGCTACCGTCTGGTTTTCTTCTCCTGAGCGGCCGCCCTGGCGAGGTAGGTCTTCTTCAGCGCGCCGTGGAGGGCCGGAAGCTTGTCGTAGAGCCGCTTCTGGCGCCGTGGCTTGACCTTGTCAAGGGCGTAGGCGGTGAGGATGGGGAGGGCGATGGTGCTGTCCGTGTAGACGACCACCGTGTCGGGGAGCTGGCTCGGGTCCACTTTGCCCCACGAGACGGCCTCGGCTGGGGTTGCGCCGCTGAGTCCCCCCGTGTCGGGCCGGGCGTCGGTCATCTGGAGAAAGTAGTCGTGGCCCTTCTCGGGCAGCCCCAGGACCTCTTGGATCTGCGGCTCCGTCTGGAGCATGAAATTCTTGGGCGAGCCCCCGCCCACGATGAGGACCGCGGACTTGCCGCCACGCCGTTTGGCGTCCCAGACGATGGCCGCGGTCTGGTTCACGTCCGCGCTCACGTCGAAACGGAAGGCCGACCCTCGCAGGGCCATGGCCGCCACGTTCATCCCGATGCTCGAGTCGCCCGGGGAACTCGTGAAGATGGGCACTCCCGCCTCGTGGGCCGCCGTGAGGACGCAGGGAACCTTGAGGCCGAGGGTCTTCTCCCGCTCGCGCAAGAACCCACCGATGAGGTAATGGAACTCCGCCGTGGACATTTCCTTCTGGAACTCTGGCTCCTGGAGGATCCGGCGGAAAAAGGCGTCGGTGCCCAGAAGGACCTTGTAGTCGAAGAGGATGTCGTAGATGCGCACGACCCCCTGGGCCCGCAGGCGCGTATCGTCCAGGAAGGGCGAGCCGCGGTGAAGGTTCAGGTCCAGGGCGTAGTGGGCGTCGTGGTAGAGGTTGGCCCCCGTGGAGATGATCCAGTCCACGAACCCGGCCTGGATGAGGGGGACGATGCACGAGCGCCCCACGCCCGCCGGCGTGAGGGCCCCCGTGAGGCTCATGCCCACCGTTACGTCGGCCTTGAGCATTTTTTTGGCGAAGAGATGGCACGCTTCGTGCAAGCGTCCTGCGTTGTAGGCGAGGAATGCCTCGTCCACGAGGCGCGATACGCCGGTGCCTTTCTTGATGGGTTTGGGCTCGATACGTGGTCCGCTCAGATACCGGGAAGGTGTGGGCATCGTCTCTCCTGCATGGTAGCGGTCAGTATAAGCGAGAGGCCCGGTCCATTGGAACGGGCCTCCACTGAAGGGGGAGCGGGGGACCGCATCCTTGACGGGACACGGCACCACCCGCGTATAATGAACCACTTATGGAGGTGTGCATGTTCCATGCCCTCGCGGTCCTGACCATCGCCGACATGCTCGCCCACTCCGGGTGGGTGGCGAAGGCGGTTCTCCTCACCCTGCTCGTGTTCTCGCTCATCTCCTGGAGCGTCATGATCGACCGCATGCTCAGCTACAAGAAGCTGCGCCAGCGGTCCAGGGAGTTCTACGAGATCCTGCGCAAGTCCCAGCGCGTCGCGGACATGCTCATCATTGCCAAGAACGCCAAGGATTCCCCCCTGAGAGAAATGTTCCTGGAGACTTACCGCGAGCTGCACGACCAGGTCAAGGACCAGGTGCCCCCCAGCGGGACCCCACCGGCCGGCGAGGAGTTCAGGCCGCAGATGCGCCATACGGCAAACTTGGAACGCACCCTCCAGCGGACCATGGGCGACCAGTCCATCATGCTCGAGTCGGGCTTGGCCTTCCTGGCCACCACGGCCGCCGTCACCCCGTTCATAGGCCTCTTCGGAACGGTATGGGGCATCATGGAGGCCTTCCGGGCCATCGGCGCCAGCGGCAGCGCGACCCTCGCGAGCGTGGCCCCGGGCATCTCCGAGGCCCTCATCACCACCGCCGCGGGCCTCTTCGCCGCCATTCCCGCCCTCATCGGCTACAACCTCCTCGGGCGCAAAGTGAAGACCTTCAATGCCTACATGGAGCAGTTCGCCCTGGATCTGATCAATTTTCTGATGAATCGCTTCGCGTAGAAACGGGAGCAGGGAGCAGGGAGTAGGGAGCAAAGAGCCGGGAGCAGGGAGTAGGGAGCAGGGAGAAGTGAAAAGAGAACCGAGAAAGGCTGGGACGGGTGTCTTCCTTCCCGCTGCCCGCTACCCGCTCCCGATCGCATCGCATTGAGGCACGATCAAGGTTCCAACCCCAAACGCAGATCCCCATCAATCTCGAGGCTCAAGAGCGAACTCGACGAGATGGCCCGGCGCCTCGGCCCGGGCCATCTCGCTTTCGATCCCATTCAGCACCCGAGACGCTATACAGACCGAGCCGACAGGGAGGTGACAGCCCTCCTCTCGGCCCTCTTCGCCTACGGCAACGTCACGTCTATGGGGGCTTTTCTCGACAGCCTCCTGGGCGCCCTCGGCTCCTCTCCCTTCGAGACCCTGCGCACGGGTGCCCTTCCCAAGCGCCTGCCCCTCTACCGCTTCCAGAGATCTGCGGACGTGCGGGCGGCGCTGAGGGCCGTGGGGGCCGTCCTGAGCGAGCACGGTGGCCTGGAAGCGGCCTTTTCCATGACGGCAGGCGGGGCGGAGGAGAAGCTGGAAGCCTTCGCAAATCTCCTACGGAGGAAGGCCCGGTCTTCGTCTCCCGGCGTCCTGCACCTCCTCCCGCTTCCCTCGGACGGCTCGGCGTGCAAGCGCTGGTGGATGTTCCTCCGCTGGGTCGTGAGGCCCGACGACGGCGTGGACCTGGGCCTCTGGACCTGCCTGAGCCCGCGCGACCTGCGCATTCCCGTGGACACCCACGTTGCCCGCATCGCCTTCGCCTTGGGCCTCGTGAACCGAAGCACCGCGGACCGCGCCTTCTCCATCATGCTCACCGAGTCCCTGCGGGCCTTTTGCCCCGAGGACCCCACGCGCTATGACTTCGCTCTCGCCCACCTTGGAATCCTGGGAGAGTGCCCGAAGCGCCAGGTCCCCTCCATCTGCAAGGCCTGCTCCCTAAGGTCCCACTGCAAGCTCGGCAAATAGCCCGCGACAAGGGCCAACCCGGGAAATCCCGTGTCCTTGCCTCACCGGAGAGCGGCAAGCCGCGCGGTGAGCGCATCGAGAACCCATTCCAGGCTGTACTTGCCCCCCGTCCTCTGCCACAACCACAGCACCGTTTCAAGAGCAAGAACGGCGACCAAGCCGCACAGGAGAGCCGGCACGTCGCCCATGAGGGACGATATGGGGTACCGGTCCGTGGCCAGATAGACCGCGAAGAGGGTCCAGCCGATGATGAGATAGTGAAGGACGTAAAAGGAGAGGGAGAACCGGCTGGTCAGGCCAATTTGGCGCGCAAGGAGGCCCTGCGGTGGCCTGCCATTTTGGCGCGTGTCGCACAAGAAAAAGAGGGCGCTAAAAAAGAGGAGGGTCATCCCCGCCTGAAAGAGGACCATGCTGGACGAATCCGGGCTGAAGCTGAGGGGAGCTATGAACCCTCCTGTGACGGCTTCAGCGGGAGCCATGCGGGCGGCGAAGGCCAGGGCGAGTCCGGCCGCCGCCAGGGCGGCCCCGAGGAGGGCAAGGCGGGGCAAGTCTCCTCGCATCTTGCCCCCCGCGATGCGGCGTCCCAGCGCGAACCCCACGAGGGGAAACAGAAGCCAGGGCAGGAGGGGAAAGTACCCGTTCGCCAGGAAGCCCAGGATGATGGGTTTGACGGACCAGACAACCTCGTACTTGGACACCGGTTCAACGTACAAGCCGGGGAGGAACTCCGAGATGAGCGGCACGCCCCTCAGGGCGCCTCCCCAGTAGTCGGCGAAGCATGACACGGTGCGCAGGAGAGGCGCGCCCACGGCCAGCCCCGAGCCCAACAGAAGGATCGTCCATGAAGGCAGGAACCGGCATAGGGCGAGCACGACCGTCGCAAAGCCCATGAGGGTGAGGATGTCCCACTGCCATAGCTGGCTGGGCCCCCAGGTGAGGCCCAGCATGAGGAGGCCGACCACGAAGAGATAGCCGCCACGCAGGAGGGCGCGATGGAGCAGAGGGCCGGGGCCCGAGACCTTGTGCTTCTCGTGCGAGAGGGCCTGGCTCATCCCCATGATCATGAGGAAGCAGGCGGCCCCCCAGTCGCCCAGGGCGTGCTCGAAGAGAAAGTAAGGCCACGAGCCCGCCGCCGCGTCGTTCCCGAAGTAGAGTTGGAAATGGTCCAGGACCATCCCCACCAGGGCGCATCCCCTGATGATATCCACGGAAACCACGCGCCCGCCCTCGGAATCTCCCAGATCCATCTACAGTTCCTCCCCCAACTGGATAGCCGAGGGGGCGAAAGTGATCATTCCTGCCCGCCCTCCCTTTTGCTCGGTCCTCACTCTTGGAAGGTATGATCGCTTCCCGTGACGATGGGTTGTTCCAAATCGTCGGGCGTCCCGTAGATCCCGTCCGGCCCTGCACTCCTCAAGAGGAAGCCCTTCGGCGTGTTCTCCAGGATGTAGGGCCGGCCGAACGGGTCAAGGCCGCCGAAGCGCAGCCCTTTCTTGGAGAAATTGTTCTGGAGCCATTCAGGAAATGTGGCCGGATCCGGGACGAGTTCGCCGGCCTGCATTTCCCCCGCGAGAGCCTTGGCGATATCGGCCATCTCGATGTGAGCATGAAGCTTCAGGACCCTCGTCTTGACGAACTCGTAATAGGACCCCCCGTGTTTGGCGCCTGCCCAGAGGAGAAAGACCATGACCGCGACGGCGGTAAGTCTCCAAACCAGCCGGCCCAGGAGGGAGAGCCATTCCCGGACCCATGTCCGGAGCCGGCTCCGCGCGGGGGCGGTCCCTGGAGGGGTGATCTCTTCGGCAGGCTGCTCCGGAAGCGTGGGGCGATGTTCGGGAGAGGCGCCCTCACTCTCGGCGGGTTCGGCCGGTTGCGGTTCGGCGTCCTCCGCGAAGGTCTCCGCCTCCGTTGGTCCGTGCTCCAATGCTTCCCGTGCCCGAGAGAAAACCTTCGAGACTACGCCCGTGGCCACGGCCGCGAAGACGCACAGGGCGGACAGCGCCATGCCGATCTGGATCGGTGTTCGTCCTGAGAAGGTGGTCGCCATGCGGGCCAGGATCACGGCTGACACGAGGGCGCAGACCATCCTTAAAAAGCCAAGGCCCGCCATGCGGGAGACCACGCCCAGCAGGTGGCTCAGCAGTGGACGCCAGAAGCCCAAACGGTCCTCCCTCGCTTGCTTCTTTCGGCGGACGAATCCCGACGGAGCTTCATGGTCCCCCCAACTCGTTGATGGTGCCTCCGCGGGGATTACTGAATGAGGTCCTGGAGTCCTGGCACGTCTAGTGCGCACTTGCGGTCGCGGAAGCCGGTCCTCAGATAACCCATGGCGTAGCCCTGAACCTCGGCGATGGAGAAGGTGAAGACAGTGGCGCTGCCGCGGGTGAAGAACACGCCCTGCCGCTCCGAGGCGTAGAACCCGCGGTCGAAGGCGTAGTCTTTGGCGGCGGGGTCAACGACCTTGATCTTCTCCTTGAGTTCCGGCTTGTCGAGGATCGCCCTATCCACGGCCATGAGGGCCATGGGGTTGAAGCCCGTTTCCACCTGGGCCACGCGTTGGCCGGACGAGACATCGAAGAGGGCGAGCTTGCACTGGAGGGAGGAGAAGCCCTTGTCGACGCGGCGGAACTTGACGCAGTCATAGAGCGCGTCCCCGCTGTCGATGTAGTGCATCACCACGAGCGCGTCTGCCTGACCGGCGAGGCCGGCGAGGATTTCTTTGAGGGTCATGCCGGAGAGGGACTTTGTCCAGGCGGATGATTTCCCGC
>JAKAJA010000116.1 GCA_021814085.1 Acidobacteriota bacterium
GTCCGGCACGTGATCGTCTGCGGCCACTACGGCTGCGGGGGCGTGCGGGCGGCCATGAGGGACGACCGCCACGGCCTCATCGACAACTGGCTCCGCCACGTCCAGGACGTCCAGCGCAAGCACCGGACCCTCCTGGATGCCGTCTCCAATGAGAAGTCCCGCGCCGACCGGCTCTGCGAGCTGAACGTCATCGAGCAGGTGGCCAACCTCTGCGAGACCACCGTGGTGCAGGACGCCTGGGCGAGGGAGCAGCCCCTCTCGGTCCACGGCTGGATCTACGGCCTAGAGGACGGCCTCCTCCGGGATCTCGGCCTCTGCGTCACCCGGGCCGGCGAGCTCTCCGAAGCCTACCGCGCCGCCCTCGCCGCGCTCCCCCTGCCGCGCCCAGGCGCGAGGTGAGCCGACTCGCGTCCTCTCCTGCTCATGGTTGGGTGGGCTCGTTGAAGGCGAGGGCGGATTCGGGGACCGGTGGGTTCAAGCCGGGGAAGAAGAATGCGGCGTAGCGCGTCGCCGCCACGGCTTCGGCGGGCGGGATGATAGCATAGGAGATGAGTGCTGCCCAGCCACGGGATCCAGACAGCAGCTTTCAGACAACGAAAGATGTATAATGGCATGCCAAGGCCGCAGTCTCTTCTGGAGAGTGGGGGTCTTTCACAGCGAGGAGGCGTGCATGAGGGGATCGCTCTGGAAACTGTGTAGTTGTCTCGTACTCTCTCTGCCTGGGGTGATGAGTTTTGCAGGCACGCCGTACGCGTGGCCTCCCCTTCCCGACAAGCAGACGATGGAGACGGTCCTTGCGGTCAAGAGTCGCAGCGGGCTCGTCGTGGTGGACAAGAGCTGCACGCTCACTATCAAGAGCTACTTGGCCAGCCCGCAAGGCGTCACGCGCGATGAGTTCGTCCGCCTTGTGGTGGTGAACGGAGACGGCGTTCGAAGCGCGGCGGTGGCCCTGCGAGACAACGCGGACGCCAAGATCGAGAGCGTCGCAGGACGCACCGTGACTCCCGACGGCAGGGTGGTCCCGGTTGATCCCGGCAAGGACATGCAGAAGGTCGATATCTCTGACATCAAACAGAAAAAGATCGTGGGGAGCCTGGCGACCGTGCATTTCCCCGCCCCGGCGATCGGGGCCATCCTGGACCTCCATTTCGTGACCTTCATCGAGGGGCCCCGCATCTTCCAGCTGGAGGCTGTGACCTACGACGAGACTCCACAGCTTCATACGTCCTACACCATCAACATCAGAGGGGGGATCTCAGGCTACCGCTGGGGCGTCCTGCTGCTGAGCAACCACGCTGTCGACAAGCAGCTGGGGCCAGGGCCGCACGACTCGATTCTCCTGACAATCGGGCCCATCATCCCATACCACAGCGAGCCTCTCTCGCCTCCCCCCTACCTGAACGAGGTGACGCTGTTGTGCTACGTGAATTTCGCCAGCGAGATACGAGACAAGGACGCCGGTGCCTACAAGATGCATGAAGCCGTCGACCCGACTGGCCGGATCACGATTTCCGAGTGGCCGAAGGCCTTTCAGAAGTTCTGGCGGGATGAGCTGAAGGAGGAATCCAGGGCCGCTAAAGTATTCATGGAGTGGGGCGGAAGGGCTGGCCACGCGGACCTCGCCGCGATCGCCCCCCCCTCGCTGCCGCTGGAGGAGAGGGTTCAGCGCCTGTACGACTACGTGCAGCAGACAATTCCATACGATCCTGACGCAAAGGACGTCTCCTCCCTATCCTTCATGATGAAGCACGGGCAAAATGCCGTATGGCAGGGAACGCTCTACCTCGAGTACCTCCTGAACCGGGCTCACATTCCGGCCCGACACTGCGTGATCGCCAACCGTTATTACCTGCCCTTCAGCCCGATGATCGGTAACGATTCCCTCTACGACCTGATGGACGCCGTCTGCGTCACGCTGCCCAACGGTCAATCCATCTTTCTCACGCCGGGCGTCCTTCCGCTCCCCTTCGGCTGCCTCACCATCGCCCGTCAGAACTCCTTGGCGCTGTGGCTCGATTCGGGTAAGAACCTCGTGGCCGCACCGGTGGGATGCAACCCCCCCGGCGTCGATCGGGTTTGCTTCCAATACGACGCCAAGCTCACGCCCTCCGGGACGATCGAGGGAGACATGACCGTCGAACGGTCGGGGGAGCCGGCCTTGGACCTCCGCTGGTGGCAGCTCATGCGCGAGTTTCGGAGGACTCACCCCCTGAAGACGGACACCACCTCTCCCCAAGAGCGTCGCAATGAGTTTCAGAAGATGATGCGGGAGGCGTGCGATGTGCCCGGGGACAGGATCACGACGCAGAATTTCGTCCTCGCCCCCCTTTCCAAAGACCCTTCCGACCCGGTGAAGATCCAATGCACCTTCCAGGGCGCCAACATGGTGCAGCCGCTTCAGCAAAACTCGCTCGTGAGCGTAGTCCCGCTCCTGGCCGGTTTCGTGAGCCCCTTCCCTGATCGCCAGCGGGCGACTCCCATATGGTACGAGACCGACGGCGAGATCGAGATGACCGGAACGCTGACCCTGCCGCCGGGCAGCCAGGTAGTCGACCTTCCCAAGCCGGAGACCGTCCAGGGTCCCAACAACACGACGATCCACTTCTCGGTCGCGACCTCGACGAAGGGGGGTTCGCCGATGCTCGTCACGAAGGTCTCATTCGATCAGCCCCCCGTGATGGGTTGGGACCTTTACAGGGCCTGGCAGGACTATCAGACGGCGCTCGCCCGGCTGGGGAACTCGCGGTGCGTGGTTCGCATGCCCGCGGCGACGGCAGGGGAGCTCCAATGAGGCCCCATCCGCGGCCCCTGCGCCCCCTCGCGATGTGGCTCGCCGCGTGGGCATTGGCGGCTCTCCCCATCGCGACGGCAGCCTTGGGGCGGCCCGAGTGGGCCATCCCCTTTCTCGGCCAGCCGACGCCCACTGGCGGTTACATCGCCAAGAACGACCGCTGGGTCATCGTGTACGAGGCGGTGACCTACAGTCTTGCGGCGCCAGACAGGATCCAGACCCGCTATCAGACGATTCTCGAGAACCTATCGGACCGGGACCAGGTCTTCAAGCAGGTCCTGGACTATGATCCGTCGCAGTACACGCTGTCCGACACGTCTCTGACCGTTCAAAGGAAGTACCTGTGGCACGACATCAACCTGAGCAGGAACGCCGCCGAAGCGACCTCCAAGGACAGTGCAAAGGTCGTCGTGGTGGGCCAGGAGCCGATTCCCTCCCATCACCGGGTGGTCTGGGAATATACGCTGACGGACAAGCTCGGCTTTGCGCCGTGGACGGGCGACGCCCTTCCAGAAGAGTGGCCCGTGGCGATCAAGCATTTCACCGTCGAATCCGCTGTCGCCCAGGGGGGGCTCCGGCTCGTGGTTATCGCTCCAGGGCCGGATGGCACCCTCAAGCAAGATAAGGTTGACAGCGGCACGTGGGAGGCACGCGACATACCTGCCGCCTCGCGGCTGCTGTCGGACCTTGTGTACCAGCCGGTGGTGTCCAACCTATACCCCTACGTCGTGGCACACCTTCAGGGCCAGGACGAAGACTGGCCGACCTGGGCGAAGAAGATGGCAAAGGCGTGGGCGAAGAACGCCGACGGCACCCCCGCGGGTCCCCTTCAGGAGAAGGGACGCCTTCTGACAGAGGGGATTCCCACTCCGCTCGGCAGGGCCCGAGCGCTTGCCCGCTTCGTCCAGAACAAGGTGCTCTACGACGACCGAAACGAGACGGGGGTGAACGCCTTCCTGCCTCTGACCCCCCCCGACACGCTCCGCTCGATGAAAGCGGACTGCAAGGGGAAGGTCCTGCTCCTCCAGTCGCTCCTGCGAGCCGTCGGCATAGAGAGCGTCCCCTTGCAGCTGCGTGTAAGCGAACGATACTACGCGTGGGGAAGCCATCCCTGGGAGGTGGGTCTCAATCACGTGATTCTCGCGGTGAAGCTCCCGCCGCGCCTTCCCCCCCTGCCAGCCACGCTCCTAAAAGGTCCGGCGAAGGGGTGGCTCCTCTTCGACCCGACCTCCCGAGAGACAGACCTCGGCCAGAGCCCGGGCGGTCTCGAGGACCTTCACGCCCTGGCGATCGGTCAGGGCTGCCTTGGGCCGTTCGACATCCACACGCAGGTGCCGGCCGCGGCCCGGTGCGACATCCGCATCGAAGCCACGCTTCTTCCCGGCGGCGACATGGCCGCCGCCGTCGAGGTCTCCGTCAACAGCTACAGCACCCTCGCGGGCCAGCTCCTGAGACTGTCGTCGGAGGAGAAGATCAGGACCGCCGTCCTCGACCAGGTGAACCCCGTCTGCCCCGGCGCCCAAGTCCGGAGTGTCGTGGTGACGCCGCCATCGGAAAGTCCCGATGGCCTTACGAAGGTGAAGCTGTCGTTTCTTGTCCCCAAGGCCGTCCAGAGCCTCTCCGCCTCACAGCTCCTGACGAGTCCCACGGCGCTGGCCCTCTCGCTCGCGGGGTACCCCGACGGACTGCCTCGAGTCAGCGCTCCTGACAGCGACGATCGGGTCGCTCTCGTCGCCCCCTGGAACGCACGCCTCAACGCCAGCGGCGAGAGCACTCTCTTGACGATTCACTACGGCCTGACACTACCGGCGGGCCTGACCTTGGATCCGCCGCCATCCGCGGCGATCCGGAAGCCGTGGCTGACCTATGAGGCCGCGTGGACCCACGAAGGCCAGCAGACGTGGCGGGAGAGCCTCAGCGTTGCTGTCCCCAGAGGGTCCTGGCCGGCCCAGGACCGGATGGAGCGACTTCAGACGGTGGACCGGCTTCTGGCGGGCCTTTACAGCCCTCTCCTCCTCAGCGGCGCGGGCGGGGGAAACGGCGGATGAGGTGATCGGCCTTCGACCAGGCTCCGGCAACAAGAGGGGGTCATACCTTGCTATCTAGCATTCCTTCACTGGCTTTCGCTGCAGGTGCTGACGAGGACGGTGCAGCCCGGTTGGGTCCCCTCGGCGGCGCCGGCGGCCACGATCGTGGAGGAGTTGCCCGCGACGCCGTAGAGAACCGCCTGCGTGCCTGAATCCTGCGTTGTCCACGAAAGCCCGTCGAGGCTGGTGAAGATCAGGCCGCCGGCGCCGGCGATGCGGCGCGCCGGGCGAAGAGGGGCGACGCTCAACCCGCCTGCGCGCTTCCGGCGCCGGCGCCCGCCCCGTCCTGCACCCCGAACTGGGCTTTGACGCTCTCCTTGAGCAGCATCACGATGGTGAAAACGCCGAGCACCGTCCCGAAGGGCATGAACATGCAGGCCACCCCGGCCATGACGAGACAGAAGAGGTACCGCCTCCTCTGGCTGAGGAACCGCCCGGCGAGAAAGAGGCAGACGGCGAAGGTGAGACCGCACGCGATGAAGATCGAGCCGAAGGCGATGAGGAACCACCCCACCAAGGCGAAAGGGAAGGGCTCCCGCGGATCGGTGAAGGCGCCCGATACCAGGCCGATGCCCACCGCGACGTGGATCGTGGGCACCAGCGAGAGCAGCGCGGCGATCCCCGCCACGACGTAATGGAAGATGCTCAACAGCCGAAGGTATTGATCGTCCTGCGTCATCGTCCCCTCCAGACCGCCCGTGCTGACCCCACGCCCGCCGATCACCTCGCACTTCGGGAGATGGTCCGCCTGCACCCCTCATAACCGCTTTTCGGGCAGGTCATCCCCAACCCCTCTTCCCTGTGGTACGTCTCCCGCCCCCACCCGTGACACCGCCCTGCCTTCGCTGCCTTCCCCCTTTCATCGCGGGTGCTCACAAGCCGGCCGGGGGATTGAAGGCGAGGGCGGATTCTGGGACCGCGGGGTTCAGGGCGGGCTCGTAGGTGGTCACCTCGACGGCATCGCCTTTACCAATGGGCAGGGTCTTCTCGATCTTCCGCACCAGGTAGGTCGCCTGGTCAATCCAGACCGTCTCCGGCACGGCGGGATACGGATGGGGGAGGCTCAGCCTCTTCGCGACCTCAGGAGGGGGAGGAGGGATCTTGCCCTCGACCACGAAGCAGGCGTGCCCCTCGACCGGCCCGTCGGCCTTGCGCACGGCCTCGGTCAGGCCGCTCAGCCGCCGGCCACGAACCTCCGTCGGCATGAGCAAGGAGGGGACGGCGTGGGCCGACCCGGCCGACACGCCCGTGGCCGCCGCGAGCGCCATGCTCAGGGACTT
>JAKAJA010000117.1 GCA_021814085.1 Acidobacteriota bacterium
CGACGTCCAGGAGGGGATCGACATGGCCCTCTTCTGCGCCGGCGAGGGCCGCCGCATGTACGGCATGACCACGCCGTGCGAGCTCCCCAACAAGTTCGGCATGACCGTCCGCGAGCCCCTCGGCGTGTGCGGCCTCATCACCCCTTGGAACTTCCCCATGGCCATCCCCACTTGGAAGATGATGCCCGCCCTGGTGTGCGGAAATACGGTGGTCATCAAGCCGGCCAGCCTCACGCCCCTCACCGTCTGGAACCTCGTGAAGGGCGCCGAGGCCGTGGGCTTCCCGCCCGGGGTCATCAACTACGTGACAGGCGGCGGCCGCGGCGTGGGCACTCCCCTGTGCACCCACAAGGATGTGGCCCTCATCTCCTTCACCGGCTCCACCGACGTGGGCCGCCAGATCAATCTGGCCTGCGCCACCGACTTCAAACGCGTGGGCCTGGAGATGGGCGGTAAGAACGCCGTCATCGTCATGGACGACGCCGACATCGACCTCGCGGTCGAAGGGGTCCTCTGGGGGGCCTTCGGCACTACGGGCCAGCGCTGCACCGCCACGAGCCGGTGCCTCGTCCAGAAGGGCGTCTACGACAAGTTCATCGACCTCCTCGCCAAGCGGGCCAAGGCCCTCAAGGTGGGCAACGGCCTGGACGAGAGCATCGACATGGGCCCCGCCGTAGATGAGGGCCAGCTCGCCACGGACCTCCAGTACGTGGAGATCGCCAAGAAGGAAGGGGCGCGCCTCGTTTGCGGCGGCAAGCGCCTCACGGGAGCCAAGCACAAGGACGGCTTCTTCATGGAGCCCACGATCTTCGCCGATGTGACCTCCAAGATGCGCCTCTTCAGGGAGGAGGTCTTCGGTCCCGTCCTCGCCGTGGTGCCTTTCAAGACCTTCGAGGAGGCCGTGGCCCTTCAGAACGACTGCCTCTACGGCCTGAGCGGTTCCATCTACACGGGAGACGTGAATAAAGCCTTCGCCGCCATGCGCGACGTGCAGACGGGCCTCTTCTACGTGAACGCCCCCACCATCGGCGCCGAGAACCACCTCCCCTTCGGCGGCATGAAGCAGACCGGCAACGGCCACCGCGAGGGCGGCAAGGAAGCCCTCGACCTTTTCAGCGAGTGGAAGGCCATCTACGTGGACTTCTCCGGCCGCCTGCAGAAGGCCCAGATCGACACGGACGCCATCGTGAAGGTGAAGTGATCGAGGCAACGAGACAACGAGTCAACGCACCAACAAAGGCCCGGCGGCGACGCCGGGCCTTTAGCTTTTGGGGAAACGGGACCACCTTTTTTAAGAAGCCTGGCTGGCGGTCGCATCCTGAAATGCGTTAGCATTGAGGAGCCCCTCGTTACCATTATTCGGGCAGAAGGAGGACGTCATGCGTCGGATTGCAGCCTTGGCCCTCGTTGGACTACTCGTTGGCCTCGTGGCCTACGCCGGAGAGATGGAGGGGGTCAAGTTCCCCGATCAGGTGACCGTGGGCTCGGCCAACCTGGTGCTGAACGGCATGGGGATCCGTACCAAGATGTTCTTCAAGATCTACATCGGAGCCCTCTACCTGCCAGCAAAGCAGTCGGACCCGGCCAAGATCCTGGGCGCGGACGAGCCCAAGCAGCTCGTCATGCATTTCCTCTACAAGAACGTCGAGAAGGCCAAGCTCGTCGAGGGATGGGAGGAAGGGTTCAAGAACAATTCCCCCGACAAGGTCGCCGCGCTCAAGGACCAGATCGATAAGTTCAACGGCTTCTGGTCCGACATGGCGAAGGACGACGTGGCCGTCCTGACCTACATTCCCGGGACGGGCACGAAGGTCGAAATCAAAGGCAAGGAGATGGGCGTCATCGAAGGCAAGGACTTCGCTGCGGCCCTCTTCGCCATATGGCTCGGCCCCAAGCCTCCCACGGGTGACCTCAAGAAGGGGCTCCTGGGGCAGTAATAGCCTCGCATTCATAGGGAGCACCCCAATAACCACAAGGGCCCGGCTCAGCCGGGCCTTTTCATTTTCCGGATGCTCGCCCCAACATACGGCTTCAGCCTGGGCAGCCGATGGATCCTTTCCCGCTAGGACCCTCGTATCCGCCACTCACCCGCCTGATCCACAGGGCCTCTTTTTTCTCCGTAAAGGAAACGTGGAGATGTCCAAAACAAGGCCATGTCGCATGTGTATACTAAGTATACGTATGATCGGAATTGTTTTTAGGGCTCACTGCACATGACATGACATTAATGAATCAAATAGGAGCATAATGTACATATAATTCAATATATTATCATCAATTGATATTGATGCAATATAGAAACATATCACATCATCAGGCATTGCATATAGTTCACACTGATGCTATGATTGGTCTTCTGAGTTCAGAAGGCCCTTTTGCGAAAGGAGGCAGGAAGCGGGGCTCGCATCACGGTCTGGGAAGGCAGAAAGGCAACCGAACGACTCGGGGGTCTGGTTACCGCGGCGTCTCACCGCCGACGGACACGCCCTGAAGTCCACACCCGAATCAGGGTGGCGCTTTAGGAAGGAGTCCGTCATGACGTTCATCCGTCGCGTCTTTGCATTCCCCGTTGGGTTCGCGCTCTTCGCCGGGCTGGCAGCATCGGGCCTGGTTTCCGCGGCTCTCTCGGCCGCGACCCCTTACGTTCTCATCGCCTGGAACGATCTGGGCATGCATTGCACGGATGGCGGGGACTTCGCCGTTTCCACCATCCTACCCCCCTACAACAACCTGCACGCCCAACTGAAAGACCGGGCAGGCAAGCTCATCACAAATCCCGCGGGCATCACGGTCTCTTATCAGGCCGTGGCGGACCCAACCGGCAGCATCAACGTCACCTCCGTGGGCAAGACCAACTTCTGGACTTACATGTCGGTACTCTTCGGAGTTTCCCAGGCTCCCGACGTGGGGCTTGCGGGGAAAGCCATGCCTGGTGCGGCCAACGTCCCGCAGTCCATGGACTGGGATCCGGCGCACTCCTGGTTCCACGCGGAAGGCATTCCCATCACCCCCTTCGACGACAAGGGGAATAAGAACTTCTACCCTATGATGCGGGTGATCGCGAGAGACTCCCTGGGGAACGTGCTCGGCCAGACGGACGTGGTGGTCCCCGTTTCCGACGAGATGGATTGCCGCACGTGTCACCAGTCGGGCGCGGGAGCGGCGGCCAAGCCTCCCGGCGGATGGGTTTACGAAGCCAATCAGGCGCGGGACGTGAAGTTCAACGTTTTGAAGCTGCACGATGCCCTGCAAGCAGGCAACGCGGCCTACCAGGCCGCCCTGGCCACGGCGGGATTCGATCCTCAGGGACTCTACGCGACGGCCAAGGGCGGGCATCCCCTCCTCTGCCAAAAGTGCCATGCCACCAATGCCCTCCCGGGGACGGGCATCGCCGGGATCACCCCCATGACGCAGGCCATGCACACCTTGCACAGCACCGTCGTCGATCCGGCCACGGGATTGGCGCTCGGCGCGGCGGCCAACCGAACGGCCTGTTACCGATGCCACCCCGGTGCCGCGACGCAGTGTTTGCGTGGCGCCATGGGGAGCGCCGTGGCGGCGGACGGCTCGAGGGAGATCCAGTGCCAGGGCTGCCACGGAACCATGGGCGCGGTCGGAACGGCGGGACGCCAGGGGTGGCTGCAGGAACCCTCCTGCCAGAACTGCCACACGGGAACCGCGGTTCAGAATTCGGGACAGATCCGCTACACAACGACGCTTGACGCGGGCGGCCAGTTCCGGCAACCCGCCAATTCGACCTTTGCCACCAATGCCGACACGCCCGCTTCGGGCTTCAACTTGTACCGCTTCTCCAACGGGCACGGCGGCCTCCAGTGCGAGGCCTGCCACGGACCGACACACGCGGAATACCCTTCGAGCCACGCCAACGACAACATCCAGTCCAACCAGATCCAGGGCCACGCGGGGACCATCTCCGAGTGCTCGGCCTGCCACACGACCGTCCCCACGACGGTCACTGGCGGGCCCCACGGCATGCACCCGGTGGGAGCCGGGTGGGTATCCGACCATCACGACTCCGCCGGTTCCGCCTGCAAGACCTGCCACGGTTTGGACTACCGGGGCACCGTGCTCTCCCGGTCGCTCGCCAACCGAACCCTCAGCACCACCTTTGGCACCAAAAATTTCTGGAAAGGGTTTCAGATCGGGTGTTACTCGTGCCACAACGGCCCGAGCAGTTCCAGTCCCAGTTCCAACCATCCGGCCGTGGTGAACAACGCCTCCGCCACGACGCAGGGCGGCATGGCCGCGGCCATCCCCATCACGGCCACGGACGCCGACGGCAATACGCTTGTCCTCCGGGTCGTTGACCAGCCCTCCCACGGCACCGCGGGATTCAGTGCGAGTACTGCCACCTACACACCTGATCCGGCCTACATCGGCTCTGACAGCTTCACCGTGGCGGCCTGGGACGGGTCCAGCGACTCCAACCTCGCCACCGTCTCGGTCACGGTGAATGGTCCGGGGTGCTCTCTCTCCTGTTCACCCTCCGCTCCCGCCTCGGGCAGCGCCGGCGACCCTCTCCCCTTCTCCGTCCAGGCCTCGGCGAGCAACTGCCTCATGCCTACCACCTTCGAGTGGGACTTCGGCGACGGGACGGCCCACGCTTTCGCGTCCACCCCCACCCATGCGTATGCATCGGCAGGGTCGTTCACTTGGACACTCATGTCGGTATCGGGAACGACCAGCCTCGTGCGTCAGGGCACCATCGCCGTCTCCACGGGGGCACCCAAGTCCGTGCCCGACACGGTTTTCCCCATGCGGGTGGGGGCTTTGGGCGGGGCCGCCTTGAATGTCACGTGGGATGCCACCAACTGCCCCTCCGCCAACTATCACCTCATCTGCGGCTTCGGAAGCTCTCTGGCTTCATGGCAGGTGGCAGGAGGGCAGTGCGGTCTTGGGAATTCAGGGAGCGCCCTCTGGTCAAGCCCTCCCGATCCATCGGCCGACTCGAGCCGCTTCGCGTGGTTCCTTATCGTGGGCGACGACGGCGCCGCCACGGAAGGGTCATGGGGCCTCTCGTCCTCCGGGCAGGAACGCGGCGGAAGCCAGGCCAGCGCTTTATGTGGGTTTGCCACAAAGGTAACGGGAGTCGCCTGCGCCATGCCCTGACGGCGGGTTGCCGGATTATTGTTCCACCTCCTTTCACTCAGGCCCGGCTCTGCCGGGCCATTTTTTGTTCCCGGCGGCGGCGTTCCCCGTGGCGGCCGCCCTTTTCGAATTCGCTCCGCCATGCGCAAGGATGGCGCAAGGAGGACGGTTGGTGGTATCATTCGTCCCCGGGGGTCGCGGTACCCGAGGCGGTGCCGTGTAACACTTCACCAGGAGCATGGTATGGCACTCGACAGAGATCAGTGGCTTCACCTCGCCAAGGCGAACGCGGAGGTCATCTCCTCCGAACTGGAGCGGCTCAGGACTCTCCTCACGGATGAATCCCGGGGGGGCTACGCGGAGTTCTGGGCCCAGGCCCGAGATGTGGCGGAGAAATTCAAGACCTTCAAGCCCCTCGAGGTGGAAACCCGCGAGGCCCTGTGGTCCGAGTATCGCGGCATCTGCGATGCGACCCGGGCGCTGCAGGACAGCGAGCGGATTCACAAGACCGAGGCCTCCAAGGCGAAGCGCGCCGAGATGGAAGAGGCCCTGGAGAAGGCCGCAGCCGCCGTGGAAGCGGCCCAGACGCCCCAGGAATACTCCCGCGCCGCGGCCCTCGTGAACCAGTTGCTCGAACACCTGCGGCTCAAACCGGCGAAGGAGCGCAAACGCCAGGGCGCGGCTCCATCCGCGGGAAAGCCAAAAGCCGAAAAGGCGGAGCCCCCCGCGGAGGGCGAAACGGCCGTTCCCGATGGTGATGTCGCCGTCTTGGAGAGCGCAGAACCAGCCACCACCGAACCAGCCCCCGAAGCTCCCCAAGCATCCTTCGACAGCGAAGTCGCGCCCCTGGTTGCCAGCGAGCAATCGACCCACCTCGCTGCGCCTGCACCCGAGGAGGCGGCTCCCGTGGCGGCCGCCCCCGCCGCCGTCCCGGTGGAGGACAAGCCGCCCATCCTCCTCCGCTCCGACCGCGAGGCCTGCTGGAATCGCCTGAGCCAGATCCGCGAGGCCCTCAAGGTCAAGCGTTCGGGCCAGCGCCGGGAAGTCT
>JAKAJA010000118.1 GCA_021814085.1 Acidobacteriota bacterium
CAGGTACCGCGCCGGCTCGATGCCGTGGATGGCCACGTCGTCATCCCGAAGGCCGCTCACGTAACCCACCGTGAGCGTCGTGCTGATGCCAAGGGGGGCGCCCACGACGAAGACCTGGTCCCCCACCTCGACCCTGTCCGAGTCGGCCAGCGGTGCAACCACGGGCTGCCGGGGAGGATGAGCCAGCTCGATGAGGGCCACGTCGGCCCCGGGGGAGGCCACCGTCACGCGTCCCGGTATGTTCTCGCCATCGGAGAATTCCACGGAGATGGCCTTGGCGTCTTCCACGACGTGGGCGGCCGTAAGCACTTTGCCCTTGGCGTCAATGAGGACGCCGGAGCCTAGCCCGTCGTACTCGTCGTCCGCTTCGGACGGGCATTTCCCGTGCTCGTCCGTGACCTTCACCACGACCACCGAGTCCTTGACTCGCTTGAAGATGGACGAGACCCCTTGGGCGCACGACGGGGCCGCGAGCCAGAAGCATCCCCAAGCCAGGAGTAGCACGCGGACTGCCTTCCTCATGGGCCTCATCTCCCTCTTCGAGGGGGCCGATTATAGCATGCGGGAGAGGCGTGGAAGCCCGGACGGGGGGCGCGTAGCCCTCCGCCGGGCCGGGCCGCGGACATCTCGGATTTGTGGCAGCGCCGCCCGCGTCCGAGGGAGGGGAATGGGGGTCAAGGCTGTTCACCCGTGCGGTTTGCTGAGATAATTATTCACTGGGGAAATCACTCGATGGCATAGCGCATGTCTGAACCACGTCCAGGGGGGAAGCTGTTATGAGGTCTCACGTGTCCATCCTGCCGCGTCTCCCTTCCGCCTTCGCGGGCGCGGCCCTGATCGCCTCCCTTGCCTGCGCTAGGCAGCAGGCGCCTCCGCCACCGCCCGACGTGCAAGTCATGGTCATCGAGCAGCGCCCCACGACCCTGTACGCCGATTTCGTAGGCGAGGTGGCGGCCTTCAAGGAAGTCGAGCTCCGATCCAAGGTGGGCGGGATCGTGGAGAAGCGACTCTTCAAGGACGGCGACCTCGTGAAAGAGGGCCAGCTCCTCTACGTCATCGACCAGCGGCCTTACGTGGCCGCCCTCGACGACGCCAAGGCCGAACTGGCGCAAGCGGAGGCCAACCTGCTCAAGGCGGACCAGGACGTGGAGCGCTACGGTCCCCTCGTTGCGGAGAACGCCGTCCCCAAACAGACCTTGGATAACGCCGCGGCCCAGCAGACCGTATCCCGGGGCCAGGTGCAGGCGCGCAAGGCGTCCGTCCGGCAGGCGGAGCTCAACCTGGCCGACTGCACCATCGAGTCGCCCCTCACCGGGCAGATCGGGCTCCACCAGGTGGACGAGGGGGCGCTCGTGACGGTGGGCACGACCCTCCTTGCGACCCTCTCCGTGACCAACCCCGTCTACGCCTATTTCAGCATCAGCGAACAGGAATACCTGGCCCTGGTCGATCACCTGATCAAGGTCGGTCTGAGGGCCCCGGAGCCCGACATGACAGGCCGCGTGGACGCGGCGTCGCGCATCGAAGCCCCGGGCGCCCAGCTCCTCCTCTCCAACGACAACATGTACGACCAGAAGGGACAGGTGGACTTCCTCGACCGCGCCGTCTCCCCCACCACGGGGACCCTCACCGCGCGGGCCGTTTTCCCCAACCCCCGGGCGATTCTCAAACCGGGCATGTACGTCAAGGTGCGCCTCGTGGACAAGGAAGAGTCGAACGCCATCCTCGTCCCCCAGAAGGCCGTCCAGGAGACCCTGGGACACTACACCCTCGCCGTGGTGGGTCCGGGGGACGTGGTGGAGCAGCGGCCCGTGAAGATGGGCGTCCGCCAGGGCGCCAACTGGCTCGTGAAGAGCGGCGTCAGCCCCGGCGAGCGGATCATCGTGGAGGGACTCCTGAAGGCGCGCGGCGGAGCCGCGGTCAAGCCCATCGTGGTCACCCCGGCCCAGGCCTCGGGCGAGGACGCTTCAGCCCCCGCTCACGGCTCGGGCAAGTAGCGAGGCCCCCATGTCGCGGTTCTTCATCGACCGGCCGGTCTTCGCCATCGTGGTGGCCATCGTCCTCCTCCTGGCGGGGGGCATCGCGGGCGCCAACCTCCCCATCGCCCAGTACCCCAACATCGTCCTCCCCACCATCAACGTCTTCGCCGTCTACCTCGGGGCGAGCCCCGAGGTAGTGGAACAGGCCATCGCCCAGCCCATCGAACAGCAGGTCAACGGCGTGGACGGCATGTTCCACATGGACTCCCAGAGCGCCAGCGACGGGAGCTACAGCCTGAACGTCACCTTCGATCTCGGCAAGGACCCGGACATGGCCACGGTCCTCGTCCAGAACCGCGTGACGAGGGCCACCCCCGGCCTCCCGGGGGAGGTGAACCAGAACGGCGTCACGGTCCAGAAGCAGCAGCCCGACGTCCTCATGCACTTCGTCCTCTACTCGCCCGGCGGCACCTACGACGACCTGTGGCTCAACAACTACGGGTCCATCAACGTGGTGGACCCCATCAAGCGCCTCAAGGGCGTGGGCGACGTGCGGGCCTTCGGCTCGGACTTCGGCATGCGCATCTGGCTCCGGCCCGACAAGATGGCGCGCCTGGGCATCACGGCGCAGGATGTGATGGCCGCCGTCCAGGAGCAGAACGTCCAGGCCGCCGCGGGCCAGGTGGGCCAGCGCCCCTCTCCCAAGGACCAGGCCTTCCAGTACTCGGTGCGCGTGCAAGGGCGCCTCGTGGACGAGGACGAATTCGGCGCCATCATCGTCCACTCCGAGCCCGACGGCTCCTTCGTCCGCCTGAGGGACATCGCCCGGGTGGAGCTGGCGGCCAGGGATTACACCTACGTGGACACGCGCAACGGGAAACCCGCCGCGGTCTTCGCCGTCAACCCCACACCCGACGCGAGCGCCCTGCAGACATCGGCCCTCATCCGGGCCGAGCTCGAGCAGCTCTCCAAGCGGTTTCCCCCGGACGTGAAGTACGAGGTCTTCTCCGACACGAGCGTCTTCGTGCGGGAATCCCTCACGGAGGTCGTGAAGACCTTCTTCGAGGCCCTCGTCCTCGTCCTCATCGTGGTCTTCCTCTTCCTCCAGAGCTGGCGCGCCACCCTCATCCCCCTCCTCGCCATCCCCGTCTCCCTCGTGGGGACCCTGGCGGCCTTCCTCGCCCTGGGGTTCTCCATCAACACCCTCACCCTCTTCGGGATGGTCCTCGCCATCGGCATCGTGGTGGACGACGCCATCGTGGTGGTGGAGGCGGCCGAGCACCACATGGACGCGGAGGGGCTCAGCCCGAAGGAGGCCACCCGGCGGGCCATGCAGGACGTGGCCGGCCCCGTGGTCGCCATCGCCCTTGTCCTCTCCTCGGTCTTCGTCCCCGTGGCGTTCATGGGGGGCATCGCCGGCCAGCTCTACAAGCAGTTCGCCATGACCGTCACCGTGTCGGTCATCCTCTCGGCCATCGTCGCCCTCTCCCTCACCCCGGCCCTCTGCGCCCTCCTCCTCAGGCCCAGGTCGGGCCAGGGTTCGTCGGGGCGTCTCGGCGTCTTCTTCGGGGCCTTCAACCGGTGGTTCGACCGGACCCTGGAGGGGTACACCCGGGGCGTGCAACTGGCGGTGCGGCGGACGGCCCTCGTCCTCCTCACCCTCCTGGCCATCGCGGTGGGGGCGGGGCTCCTGATGAAATTCGTCCCCGGTGGTTTCGTCCCCGAGGAGGATCAGGGATACTTCATGGGCTCGGTCCAGCTTCCACCCGCCGCCTCCCTCCTGAGAACCATGGAGGCCATGAAGCAGGTGGACGTCCTGGCCAGCCAGGTCCCCGGGGTGGACGGGACCATCACCATATGCGGCTACGACATCCTCACGGGGACCGTCCAGTCCAACGCGGCCCTCCTGGTGGGGCACCTCAAACCCTGGAGCGAGCGCCGGTCCAGGTCCGAACAGGTGGGGGCCATCCTCGACGAGATCCGCCGCAAGACTTCCGTCGTCCCCGGCTGTGTGGCCATGTTCTTCAACCCCCCAGCCATCCCCGGCATGGGCAGCACGGGTGGCTTCCAGATGATGATCCAGGACCGCGGCGCGGGATCTCCCGAGGCCCTGTCGGAGGTGGCCCAGCAGGTGGCCGCCGCGGCGCGCAAGCGCAAGGAGATCGGGCTCCCCGTGAGCGACGTCTTCCTCGCCCTCCAGACCTTCCTGGGCGGAATCCAGATCAACGACTTCAGCCGCTTCGGCCGGACCTTCAAGGTGAGCATGCAGGCCGAGCCCAGCTACCGGAGCGACATCAAGGACGTGGACTTTTTCTACGTGCGGAGCAACACGGGCAACATGGTGCCGCTCAAAACCCTCGTCTCCTCCGCCAACACGAGCGGGCCCCAGACCATCGAGCGGTATAACATGTACCCCACGGCCCAGCTCGGGGGCGGCGCCGCGCCCGGCTACAGCTCGGGGCAGGCCATCCGGGCCATGGAAGAGGTGGCGGAACAGGTCCTCCCCAATAACTACGCCTACGAATGGTACGGGCTGAGCCTCCAGGAGAAACTCGCCGCGGGAAAGGCCCCCCTCATCTTCGGCCTCGCCCTCGTCTTCGTGTTCCTCTTCCTGGCCGCCCAGTACGAGAGCTGGGCCGTCCCCTTCGCCGTCCTCCTCGCCGTCCCCATCGGGGTCTTCGGCGCCCTGGCCGGGCAGTGGGCGCGTGGGCTTCAGAACAACGTCTACGCCCAGATCGGCCTCATCCTCCTCATCGGCCTCGCGGCCAAGAACGCCATCCTCATCGTTGAGTTCGCCAAGGTCCGCAGGGACGGTGGGATGGACATCGTGAAGGCCGCCGTGGAGGCCTCGAGGCTCAGGCTCCGGCCCATCCTCATGACCTCCCTGGCCTTCATTCTCGGAGTCCTCCCGCTGGTCATCGCCAGCGGCGCGGGTTCCGGCTCGCGCCACGCCCTCGGCACCTCCGTCTTCTTCGGGATGATCACCGCCACGGCACTGGCGATCTTCGTGGTACCCGTGCTCTTCGTGGAGGTGGTGAAGATCGCGGAGCGCCTTTCTGGCAAAGGCCCGCAAGCCCCGCCCGAAAAGGCGGACGAGGGAGGGCCCACGCCATGACGCTCCGGCACTTCCTCACCATCCTTACCTCCTTGGGCATCCTGTCGGCCTGCGCCGTGGGGCCCGACTACAAGCGGCCCGAGACGGCCATCCCCGCGACGTACCGCGGCGAGGCGGCCGTGGAAGAGGCCAGGTCCATTGCCGACCTGGGTTGGTGGGAGCTCTATAAGGACCCCAAGCTTTCGGAACTCATCCAGACCGCCCTGGCCCAGAACCTCGACCTCCAGCTCGCCGTGGCCCGCATCGATGAGGCCCGAGCCCGGGCCAAAGTGGCCGAGGCGGATTTCTTCCCCACCATAGGGGGCACCCTGTCCACCTCCGCCCGCGCGGCCGGCGTTTCCGCCGTCCCCGGGCCGGGAGGGACCACCCAGTTCGTGCGCTCCGGGGTCGGGAGCACCTACACCGGGGGCGCCCAGCTCTCCTGGGAAATCGATTTCTTCGGGCGCGTCCGGCGGTCCTCACAGGCCGCCCGGGCCGATCTCCTCGCCTCCGAGGAGGGGCGCCGCGCCGCCGTGGCTTCCCTGGTCGCCCAGGTGGCCTCTACCTATTGCCAGCTCCGCATCCTGGACGACCAGCGAGCCATCACACGGGACACGGTCAAATCCGAGGAAGCCTCCCTCGCCCTCGTTCGCGCCCAGATGAAAGGCGGCATCGCCTCGGGCACGGAGGAGCAGCAGGCCCTGGGCCAGCTCGCGTCGGTGCGCGCACAGCTGCCCATCATCGAACGGCAGATCGCCCAGGCCGAGAACCAGCTGAGCGTCCTTCTCGGTCAGAGCCCGGGCCCCATCGTGCGTTCCTCGGGAGATGCGGAAGGACTCGTCCCCCCCGAGATCCCCTCGGGCCTCCCCTCCGAACTCCTCGAACGCCGGCCCGACATCCTCCAGGCGGAGCAGCAGCTCGTGGCCGCAACGGCACGCATCGGGGTCGCCAAGGCGCAGGCTTTCCCCTTCCCCCGGTTCTTCCTGACGGCCTTCGCGGGGGCCCTCAGCGGTTCGCTCAGCGAGCTGCTCAAGG
>JAKAJA010000119.1 GCA_021814085.1 Acidobacteriota bacterium
GAAGGAGACGTTCCAGAAGCGGTAGATGCCCCGCTTCTCCTGCATGAGGAACGAGTGGAGGAAGGCCGTGCCCGTGAGCCACGGCATGAAGGAGGCGTTCTCCACCGGGTCCCACGCCCAGTAGCCGCCCCAGCCCAGCTCGATGTAGGCCCAGTAGCCGCCGAGCAGGATGCCGATGCCCAGGGTGAGCCAGGAGAACATGGCCCAGTTCCTGGCGGACCTCATCCAGAAGGTGTTGCGTTCGCGGTGCGCCAGGGCCCCGAGGATGAAGGCGAAGGGCACGGTGAATCCCACGTAGCCCAGGTAGAGCATGGGGGGATGGATGGCCATGTAGATGTTCTGGAGGAGCGGGTTCAGGCCGTTGCCCTCGACCTGCCGGAGGGCCTGGGGCGGATAGCTCGCGATGAGCTGGCCCGAGCCGTCCTTGAGGAGTTCGAAGGGGCTGATCTTGAAGCAGAGGAGGAAGAGGAAGAAGCCCAGGGTGAGGAAGAGGAGCAGGTTCGTGAAAGGGAGGAGCTTGAGGTTGTTCCGCCGGTTGAAGGTGACCGCCAGGGCGGAGAAGATGGCGAGGAGGGCGCACCAAAAGAGCATGGACCCGCTCATGCCGCCCCAGAGGGCCGTCAGCTTGTAGATCCACGGCTGGGATCGCCGGGAGTACTCCCACACGTACTTGACGGTGAAGTCGTCCCGCAGGAGGGCAAACCAGAGGGCGACCACGGAAAGGACGACCATGGCGCAGATCCCGTACATGCACCGGATGGAGCTATCCAGGTATCGGGCGTCCTTCGTACGGTAGGCCACCAGCGAGGCGATGATGCCCCAGACGGCCAGTCCGTGGGCGATGAACAGGGCGTAATTTCCGAGGCTATTCATTGGATCCCTTGGGCGGGGCCTGGGATTCCTTGGACGGGGCAGCGGGTCCCTTGGCAGCCGGACCGCCAGCGCCTTGTCCCTTGGACTCGTACTTGGAGGGGCACTTCACGATGAGTTCCCGCCCCTGGAAGGTCCCCTTGTCGTCCATGCGGCCGTCCACCACGATCTGGAGGCCCTCCTGGAATGCGTCGGGCACGGCCCCTTGGTAGTGGACGGGGATGGTCATCGCGGACTCTTTCTCGTCCTGGACGTTGAACCACAGGTCGAGCCGGTTCGGCGACATCTTGACGGACCCTGGCTGGATGATGCCCTTCAGCTTCAGCCGGTCCTTCTGCTTGGCCACGTCGGCGTGAAATTCCTTGGGGCTGTAATAATAGACGGACTTGCTATTGCCCGTGTTGGACAGGAAGAAGAGGGCGATGGCGCCCACGACGATAATCAGGCCGACGGTCCACTTCACCTTCATGGAAGGAACTCCTCCAAGGTCTGCTCATGAATCCGGAAGCGAGGCCCTCCGAAATCATAGAGAAAAACCTTTCCAGGGTCAAAAGTATTGCCTCGTCCTAGATACGACCAGAAGACTCGCCCCGTCAATGGAAGGCGCCCATGATCCGGGGCAACTCCTCCTGGGGGTTGCGCGGTGAACAGAACAGTCGGATGGCGGCCACGCCCGCCGCTCCCGCGTCCATTACGCGGGAGATTTTCGCGGCCTCGATGCCCCCCAGACCCAGAACAGGAATGGGGGAGATCTTGCAGATGTGGCCGAACCGCTCCAGCCCCATGGGGGATCCCACGGCCCTTTTCGACGGCGTTTCGAAGACGGGCCCTAACGTGACGGCGTCCGCCCCCGCGCCGGCGGCATCCATGACCTCCGTCTCCGAATGACAGCTCCTCAACACGAGAAAGGGCGACGGAAACATAAGCCTCACGCGTTCCGTGGGGAGGCCATCGGAGGGCAGGTGGACCCCCGAGGCTCCCGCCGCGGCGGCGAGGTCGGGACGCCCGTTGAGGAGGAGCTTGGCGCCGAAGCGCCTGGCTTCCGGCACGAGCATCCGCAATGCGGCATAGAGGGTGCGGTCCGAGAGGTCCTTTTCCCGGATCTGAATCCAACTGATCCCCGCCCTGATGAGCCCGGAAGCCTGCAGGATCAGGTCCCCGGCGGGGGCCAGAGATCGGTCCGTGATGGCGTAGGTAATCATCTTCAGGGAGTGTAGGGAAGCAGGGTTCCCGTCAGTTGGGCGCCTTTGCGGATGAAGAGACGACCGGCCTTGAGCTGGCCGTCCCAGGAGCCGGTCTCCTCTATGGTCGCCAGGCCCGCGATGAAAGCCTGGCCCGAGGCCGCACCGCAACAGAGGAGGGAAGCGCTGGTGAGGTCGCCCTTCACCCTGGCGCCCTGTGCGATGAGGAGCGAAGACTTCGAACGGACCGGACCCTCGAAAACGCCCAGAATCTCCACTTCCGCTTGCGTGACGAGGGCGCCCTTGAACGTGGTCTTGGGACCGATGACCGTTTTGGGCGGGGGAGGCGGGGGCGGCTTCTTGAAAAAGGCCAAGGGCTTCTCCGAGGGCGGAAGGGGAAGTGGAGCGGGCGAGGGGTCTCGAACCCCCGACCTCAAGCTTGGGAAGCTCGCGCTCTACCAACTGAGCTACGCCCGCTCAAGTGGGCCATCTTAAACGAAGTGGGGCGAACGGTCAAGGCGCGGGAATGTAGGGCGCGGGGTTCGGGCGCCTTGTCAAACAGGGCGCCAGAAGGTACAATCCATCACGTTTCCGGCCCAGTGCGGGGTGGGTGGTTCAAGCCCTCCGAAGGTCGGAGAAAGGGACGGCCCGGGTGGACATCAAGCGCTGGACTGCGGCACTCGCCCTGTCGGTGGCCTTCGCGGCCCATGCCATGGACGTGTCCGGCCCCCAAGGCGCCTTCGCGCTAAAGGACAAGCCCAGGGGGGGGCAGCCCGGGTTCTGCGCGGAAGAGTTGGCGGCGGCGCTGAAGGGAACACTGGGCCGGGATGAGGTTTCCCACTACCCGGTGGTCAGCCTGAACGGGCGGCGCATCCTGCTCTCCACCACCTCGGCCCTGGTCTCGGTTGATGGGAAAATCGTGCGACTGCAGCAGGCCCCATCGGCGTCGGATGGCTGCCTCTGGCTCCCTGCCGAGTTCCTGACGGCGGTCCTGCCGCAGGTTCTTGGCGGACCCGTTTCGGTGAAAGGGCTGGAGGCCAAGGCGGCACCCGCGGATGCCAAGCCCGAATCCAAACCGGAGACCAAGGCCGAAACGAAGGCCTCCCAAGACAGGGGCGATAGGGTGGTCGTGGAGTCGGTCGTTGCCTCGGACAGCGTGCGCATCACATTTCTCGGCCGAGCCGCGCTCTTGGGTGAGGTGGCCCAGGGCAGCAAGGATGTTACGGCCACCTTCTCTGATGCCACACTCGTCGGGAACCCCGGCGGGTTGGGCAAGGGAATCGTGGATGACCTCCAATTCGAGAAGGGTGGACATCGGGCCAAGATCCAACTCGGGGCCGGCTTCAGGCGCTTCGAGTCGGTCAAATTGAGGAACCCCGATAGGCTCGTCCTTCTCTTCAGGGGCGAAGGCCAGCGCGTGGTTTCTCCCGCCCCGGAACCGCCCCCAGCCCCTGAACCCATAGCAGTGGTTCCGCCCATGACGGGAGAACCGCCAAAGAAATCGTCGGCCTTCGATACAGTGGTCCTGGACCCCGGCCACGGCGGGCCCGATACGGGCGCCACCACGGTGGGTGGCCTTCAAGAGAAAAACCTGACCCTGGTTCTGGCCCAGAAGACCGCGGCCCTCCTCGAGAAAGAGGGCATCAAAGCCATCCTCACGCGGAACACGGATGTCCAGGTCCCCCTCTTGCAGCGCACGGCCCTCGCCAACTTCAACCGCGCCAATCTCTTCCTCTCCATTCACCTCAACTCTTCTCCAGCCAGCTCCGCGCGGGGCACGGAGACCTATTATCTCAGCAGGAACGCGACGGATCAGTGGTCCTCGCAGCTGGCCGCCAAAGAAAATACCGCCGACGAGGCGAGTGGGGCCACGGGCGACGGCGGGCTCAACCTCGTGCTGTGGGAGCTGGCCCAGACGTCCTACATCGTCGAGAGCGCGGCTCTGGCCGAGGCCATCCAGCAGGAGTTCAACGCCCTTCTCGGGACGGCCGACCGGGGCGTCAGGCAGGCGCCCTTCGTGGTCCTCGAGGGAGCCCAGATGCCCGCCGTCCTGGTGGAGGTGGCTTTCCTCTCCAACCCGGACGAGGGCAAGCGCATCGCGGATCCCGCTTTCCAGGACCAGGTCGCGGCCGCCCTGGTCAAGTCCATCCTCGCTTTCAAGGCCCGGAATGAAAAGCCCCAGACGCCTCCCCCGCAGCCTTGAGCTCGTGATCCTGGCGGCGGCCCTCTGTGCGGGCTTCGCCTCCTGCCGTGGGAAGGAGCCGGTTCCCGCCTCCCAGTCCCAGGCGCAGGCACCTGTCCAACAGGCCGCGAACGCCGCCCAGCGCGTCCTCTACTACCCGGCGGGGGAGGACCTCCTCCTCGCGCCATGCACCGTTTCCATGGTTCCCGCGGGGACGCCCCAGCAGGACATGGCCGCCCTGCTGAACCGCTACTTCGACGGCCCACCGTGCGACGGACAGGTGCAGCCCTTTCTCGAGCACAGCTCCCTCAGGGCCCTGTACATGGTGGGCGACGAGGCGGTCGTTGATCTGACGGGGCCCGTCCGGACGGGCGGCGGATCATCCACCGAGACGGCCCGCGTCTACGGCATCGTCGAGACCCTCGTTCAGAACTTCCCTCAGGTGAAGACGGTGCGGATCCTCGTGGACGGACAGGAGGCGGACACCCTCCTTGGCCACTTGGACCTCTCCCGCCCTCTGGTCCCCGAACCCCGGCTCCTAGTCCGGAGCGCCCGCAGGGCGACCGGAGAGGGAGAGGCCCGGTGAACTTCGGGAATGGCCCCATCGGCGTCTTCGACTCCGGGGTGGGCGGTCTCACCGTCGTGGCCGAACTCAGGCGCCGGATGCCCGGACAGGACATCCTCTATTTCGGGGACACGGCCCGTGTTCCCTACGGCAACAAGTCGCCCGAGACGGTCCGTCGATACTCCATGGAGATCGGCCGGTTTCTCGTGGCTCAGGGCATCTCTTACCTGGTGGTGGCTTGCAACACGAGCAGCGCCGTGGCCCTCGAAGCCCTCGAAGAAGTCATGCCGGTGCCGGTGCTGGGGATGATTGGGCCTGGCGCGAGGGCCGCCGCGGAGGCCACCTCCAATGGCAAGGTGGGGATGGTGGGAACGCGCGCGACCGTGGCGAGCGGCGCCTACGCGAAGGCGATCGAGAGGGTCCGACCGGACGTCAGGGTCTTTTCACAACCCTGCCCCCTATTCGTCCCTCTCGTGGAGGAGGGGTGGACCGATGGCCCCGTGGTCGTCCAGGTAGCCCACCGGTACTTGGACGCCCTCCTTAGAGAAGGGGTAGATACGCTGATTCTGGGCTGCACCCATTACCCCGTCCTCATACCCGTCATCCGGCAGGTGGCGGGGCCCGGGGTGACCCTCCTCTCCTCTGCGACAACCGCGGCGGATGCCCTCCAGGGACTCCTCCCGGAATCCGCCGGCTCGGGGGAGGGGAGCATCGGGAAGTTGAAGTGCTACGTGACCGACGCGGGGACCCATTTCGCGGAAATCGCCGAGCGGATCCTCGGGGAGCCCGTCGGGGAACTCGTCGCCATCGAAGAAGAAAGGCTGGTCGTGCCATGAGAACCGATTCGCGCAGCGCCAACGACTTGCGGCCCGTCACCATCGAGCCCGGGTTCCTGAGTTATCCCGAAGGTTCCTGCCTCGTCACCTTCGGCAACACGCGGGTCCTCTGCTCGGCCATGGTGGAAGACCGAGTACCCAGGTTCGTGAAGGGCACGGGCCAGGGATGGCTCACGGCCGAGTACGGCATGATTCCGGGCGCGACCCAGGAGCGCTTCGGACGGGAGTCCACGACGGGCAGGCCCTCGGGCCGCACCCAGGAGATCCAGCGCCTCATCGGGAGGTCCCTCCGTTCGGTGGTGGACATGTCGGCCTTCGCCGACCGCACCGTATGGGTGGACTGCGACGTCCTGCAGGCAGACGGCGGCACGCGGACCGCCGCCATTACGGGCGCCTTCTGCGCCATGGCCATGGCTTTCGACCAGCTCTTCTCGGCCAAGATCATCAAGGCCTTC
>JAKAJA010000120.1 GCA_021814085.1 Acidobacteriota bacterium
GAAATCGCTATACCGGCTATAGTGGCGCGAGATCTCCTCAATGCGCGCCTCCAGGCCCAGGACCTGCTCCACGTGGCCCGAGAGGTGGGTGAGTGCGTCGAGATGCCCGGCCACCTCCGTGTGGCCAAGAGCTTTCTTCCCCTGCGCCAGGTACAGGGCCAGGAGGTAGAGGGCGACGAGCTGTGTGGTGAAAGCCTTGGTGGAGGCCACGCCGATTTCGGGGCCCGCATGGGTGTAGAGGACCCCGTCCGCGTCGCGGGTGATCATGCTGCCCACCACGTTGCAGATGGCCGCCGTCCGCGCGCCCTTGGCCTTGGCTTCGCGAAGGGCGGCCAGGGTGTCGGCGGTCTCTCCGGACTGCGAGATAAAAACGCAGAGGGTCTGCGGGTCCACCATGGGGTCGCGGTAACGGAACTCGGAGCCGTAATCCACCTCGGCGTGCAGCCGGACCAACTTCTCGATCATGTAGCGGCCGCACAGGGCCGCGTGCCACGAGGTGCCGCACGCCACGAGGACCACCCTTCGGATATCCCGGATGGCCTCCGTGGTGAGGTTCAGCTCGTCGAGGTAGATCTGGTTGGAATCGAGGGAGAATCGTCCCACGAGCGTGTCCTGGATAGCCCGGGGCTGCTCGTAGATCTCTTTCTGCATGAAGTGCTTGAACCCGGCCTTCTCGGCCTGGATGGGGTCCCACGTGATGCGGGTGGGGGTTTTGGAGAGGGGATCCCCGTCCAGGTTCGTGAAGCGGACCTGATCCTTCGTGATGACGGCCATGTCCCCGTCGTCGAGGAACACCACGTCGCGGGTATGCTGAAGGATGGGGGGAATATCGCTCGCGATAAAGTTCTCGCCGCGCCCCAGGCCCACGACCAGCGGGGGGCCCTGCCGCGTGGCGACGAGGCGGCCCGGATCGCGTGTGCTCGCAGCCGCGAGGGCGAAGATACCCGTTAGCCGCTTGCTAACCGCCCTCATGGCCACCTCCAGGTCGTCACCCTCGTCCTCCAGGAGGTGGGCCACGATCTCCGTATCGGTCTCCGTCCGGAAGGTGTGCCCCTTGGCCTTGAGCTCCTCCTTGAGGGCCAGGTAGTTTTCGATGATGCCGTTGTGGACCACCACGATCTGCGCCCGGCAGTCCGTGTGCGGGTGGGCATTCTCCTCCGTGGGCCGGCCGTGGGTCGCCCAGCGAGTATGCCCCAGGCCGTATGCGCCCGAGAGGGGGTGGAGCCTGAGCTTATCGGCGAGGTGCACGAGTTTGCCCGCGGCGCGCTCCGTCTTGAGAACGCCCTCGTCGAGGACCGCGACGCCCGCCGAGTCGTAGCCCCTGTACTCCAGGTGCCTGAGCCCGTCCATGAGGATGGGGACGGGGTCCTTCGGCCCGATGTATCCGACGATTCCGCACATGGGTTACCCTCCAGGGCCGATGAGGGTCAGGCCTTACTGCGCTACTTCTTCCCTTGGCTTCTTGAGTTCCCCGGCTCTCCCGCTCCCCGGCTCTCCCGCTCCTTCTTTTTCGCCACCCATCCCTCGATGTTCTTCTGGGGGCTCCGGGAGATGGCGAGGGCGCCAGGGGGAACGTCCTTCGTGACCGTGGTACCGGCGCCGATGTAAGCGCCATCGCCCACGGCGACGGGGGCGACGAGTTGGGTGTCGCTCCCCACGAAGACCCGCTCGCCGAGAGAGGTCCGGTGCTTGTGAACGCCGTCGTAGTTGCAGGTGATGGTGCCCGCGCCGATGTTGGACCCCGCGCCCACGGAGGCATCTCCCAGGTAGGACAAGTGGTTGGCCTTCACGCCGTCTTTGAGGTGGGCCTTCTTGGTTTCCACGAAGTTGCCCAGGTGCAAGCGATCGCCGAGCTCGGTCCCTTCCCGGGTGTGGCAGAAGGGCCCGAGGATGCACTCCGAGCCCGTCCTCGTGCCCTCCATGACGCAGTGCTCCTTCACCAGGGTGCCCGGTCCCAGGTAGGTGGAATGGAGGACGGAGAAGGAGCGCACCTCGCAACAGGCGGTGAGGCGGGTCGCCCCGCAGAGGCGCACGTGGGGTTGTACGACCACCCCGGGTTCCAGGAGGACCGCAGGCTCGACCCAGACTGTATCGGGGTCCGGGAATGTGATGCCCTGCGCCATCCAGCGATCCACCACCTCGCGCCGGAGGCGGCGCGTGGTCCGGGCGAGGTCCGCCTGGGAGTTCACCCCGAGCCAGTGATCGGGCTGGGAGGCGGTAAAGAGTCTGGCCGGGGAACCGCCGGTCGCCATCCGGGCGAAAACGTCCGTGAGGTAGTACTCCCCCTGCACGTTGCCCCGTCCCAGACCGTCGAGGTGGGCCATCACGTGGGAGGCATCGAGGAAATACACGCCGGAATTCACCTCCCGGATCGCCCGCTCCTCCGCGGAGGCGTCCCGCTCCTCCACGATGCGCGTCAGGTTCCCCCCGGCATCCCGCAGGATTCTGCCGTAGCCGAAGGGCCGTTCGATGTGCAGGCTCACGACCCCGGCACGGGCGCCGCTGGACTCGAATTCGGCCCAGAAATGCCCCACCTCGTCTACGGGGAGGAGGGGGACATCGCCTGCCACCAGGAGGATGTGGCCGGAGGACCCCAGGACATCCCTGCAGCACATGAGGGCATGTCCCGTCCCCAGCTGTGGCTCCTGATGGACCACCTCGGCGCCGAAGGTCCGGGCCACGGCCGATACGGCGTCGGCCTGGTGACCCACAACGACCACCGTCCGATCGGCTCCCAGGGCCGAGAGGCTCTCCAGGAGGTGGGCCAGCATGGGGCGCCCGAGGATGGGGTGCAGGACCTTGGCCAGGGGAGACTTCATGCGGGTTCCCTGGCCCGCGGCGAGGACGACGACGGTGCGGTTCATGCGACCTCCACGGCGGTGCGGGTCAGTTCGAGGAGCTGTCCCCGCAGCTTGCGGGGATCATGGCGGGCATACATTCCCACGGACAGCATGTCCGCGCAGACCACGCGCACGCCCATGGCTTCCATGGCAGGTCCATCCACCTCCACCGGCTGGGCGCGCTCTTTGGAGTACTGCTCCTTCAAGCCACTGGGCAGGGGGGCACAGCTGCAGAGAACCGTGTCGCAGACCCAAGGCCCCACGTGCTCCACGAGGGCGCGAAGGTGGTCGGAGGCCCTGTAACCTTCCGTTTCGCCGGGCTGGGTCGTCAAGTTGCAGACGTAGACCTTACGCCCACGGCACGCCTTGAGGGCTTCAGCAAGCTCACCCACAAGGAGATTGGGAAGGACGGAGGTGTAAAGCGACCCCGGGCCGAGAAAGACGCAATCGGCCTGGCGCAGATCCTCGCAAGCCTCCGGCAGGGCCCGGCAGCCCCGCGGTTCGAGGTGCAGCCTGCGAATGGAGGGTGCCGAACCGGTGATGGCCGCCTCGCCCCGAACCACCGATCCGTCCGAGAGCTCGGCCACCAGCTCGATGCTGTCCAGGGTCGAGGGGAAGATGCGCCCCCGGATGGCCAGGATGTCGTGCAGGTGGCGTATGGCCTGGGCGAAGTCCCCTGAGACGTCCGCCAAAGCGGCGATGAAGAGGTTTCCGAAGGAGTGCCCCTCCAGCTCTCCTTGGGCAAACCGGTATTGGAAGAGGGTCCTGAGGAATTCGGGGGCATCCGAGAGGGCCACCAGGCAGTTCCGGATGTCTCCAGGCGCCAGCATCCCCATGTCCCGCCGCAACCGGCCCGAGGAACCGCCGTCGTCCGCCACCGTCACGATGGCCGAAATGTCGAAGGCTTCGTCGGGAGGAGCCCCAGGTTCTGGGCGCAGGGCCGCCAGGAGGGCGGGAAGCCCCGTTCCTCCACCGAGTGCCACCACGCGAGCCGCTCTTGCCATGTCGCCCTCAAGGGAAGTGAGATTCCTGGCCCATTATAGGCGCAAGGAGAGAAGGAGAGAAGCCTAAAGGGCCTCATCCGGAGGAGGGGGCGATTAGGCCACTCAGGGGATTCTTCAGACGCCCCCCAGGACCCGCCGCCCGCCGCTGAAAACGGCGCGGAGGGGGTTTTCGCCGTAGGGATAGAAGAGGTGGAGGGGGCTGGGCACGTCCCAGACGCAGAGGTCCGCCCTCTTTCCGATGGCCAGGGAGCCGACCCGGTCGTGCTCCCGCAGGGCGTAGGCGGCGTTGAGGGTGATGGCCCAGAGGGCCTCTTCTGGCATGAGCCCGAGGCCGAATACGCCCAGGGTGGCAATGTGCAGGAGGTTAGTGGAATAGGAAGACCCGGGGTTGCAGTCCGTGGATAGGGCGATGGGGCAGCCCGCCTCCACGAATTTTCGCGCGGGGGCGTACCCCTTGCGCAGGTAAAAGGACGTGCCGGGCAGCAGGGTCGCGCAGACCCCCGCCCGAGCCATGGCCTCGATGCCCGCATCGGAGACGGCCATGAGGTGGTCGGCGCTCACGGCCCCCACTTCTGCCGCGAGGGCAGCACCGCCCGTGTCCTCGATCTCGTCCGCGTGAATTCTTGGGAGGAGCCCCAGTTCCTTGCCCTTGAGCAGAATTCGCCTGGACTGCTCGATGGTGAACGCCCCCTCCTCGCAGAAGACGTCGCAGAACTTGGCGAGACCCCGCCGTGCCACCTCCGGCAGAAGCCGGTCGCAGAGGAGGTCCACGTAGCCCCCGGGATCGTCCTTGAACTCGGGGGGGACGAAATGGGCCCCCAGGCAAGTGGGAATAACCGTCTGCGGCCCCGAGTCGCCCAACTCGCCCAAGACCTCCAGCTGCTTGATTTCGCTCTCTACGGAAAGGCCGTAGCCGCTCTTGGCCTCCAGGGTGGTGACGCCGTGGGAGAGGAACCGGGCGGCGGTGCCCCGTGCCGCTTCCAGCAGGGAGCCCTTGGAAGCGTTCCGGACGGCCCTCATGGTACTCAGGATGCCTCCCCCGGCCCGGCCTATGTCCATATAGGTCTTGCCCTGGAGCCTCAAGACCAGCTCGGCGGACCGGTCTCCGAGGAAGGGGATGTGCGTGTGGGGGTCCACGAACCCCGGCAGGACGGTCTGGCGCGAGGCGTCCACGTTTGCTTTCGATTCAGCGCCCGCCACCTCTTCGTAGGGGCCCATGTACGCCACGAGGCCGCCGCGAATGCCCACGGCTCCGTTTGGTATGGTCGGGAGGTCTCTCAGGGCGGGGCCCGTTCTCGGGGCCGGCGCGTCACAGGGGACGAGGCACCCGATGGGTCCCACCAGGAGGTCAAAGGGCCCGGTCACGCGTTATCCCGTTCCTTGTAGAAGGTGGTGACGTTCTCCTCGCCCTCTTTCTGCCCCAGGACGGCCAGGACGTTTTGGGTGCGCTGCACTACATCCTTAAGGGAGCTCAGGGCGTTCTCCCTCTCGATCTTGAGGTCCAGGATGGTCCTCTCCACCTGGTGGGCTCTCAGTTGGGCCTGTTGGACGTAGGCCTCCCCTCGCACCTGAGCCTCCTGGACCATGCTCTGGGCCTCCCGCATGGCCTGCCCCTTCACCTCGTCCGCCGTGCGCTGAGCGGTGTAGAGGGCATCCTTCAGCACGTTCTCCCGGCGCCGGAACTCGTCGAGGGCGGCCTGAAGGTGCTCGGCCGTTTGGGCGAGGGCGTTCTTCTCCAAGATAAGGGCCTGATGGGATTCCGCCACGGCTTGGAGGAACAGACGCACCTCTTCGGGGTCCAGCCCCCGGAACACTTTTCTGAACTCTGTGGACTGGATCTCGATGGGGGACAGCGGTTTGCGAGTGCTCATGCGGGCCTCCTCGGGCCAAAGAGGGCCTGCCCAACGCGGATCAGGGTGGCGCCCTCCTCGACGGCGACATGGTAGTCGTGGCTCATCCCCATGGACAACCAGCGGAAGTCATCGGGTTGGGGATGGCCGATACGCACTCCTTGAAAGAGCCTGCTCAGGCGCCGGTAGAAAGGCCGGGATGCCTCCGGATCCGAGGCATAGGGACAGACGCCCATGAGGCCCGTCAGCCGGAGGCCTGGGAGGCGAAAGACCGCCTCCGCAAGGGCCCCCGTGCCCTCTGGGGCAACCCCACCCTTCTGGCTTTCCTCTCCGAGGTTCACCTCGAGCATG
>JAKAJA010000121.1 GCA_021814085.1 Acidobacteriota bacterium
GCTTCAATGCCAGAGGAATCACTCTTTCCTGAAGGCCGGGACACACATCCCGGCCGCGGCGAGGATGTGTATCCTCGCCTGCGGGACGTAAACGACGGACGGCAAGTTGGTTTTAGAATTCAAACGACTGCGCCGCGGGTTGACCGGCATCAGCGAAGGCCGACGCCATCTCCCGCTCGAGGGCGTCCAGGCCGAAGGGCTTTTGGAGGAAACGCACGTTCCCCTGCATGACCTCCTTCCGGAGTACGTCGTCCCGCGAGTAACCGGAGATGAGAATGAGGGCGGGCAAGGGGGCCAGGGTGGCGACGTGGCGCGCGATATCCACGCCAGAACCATCGGGCAACAGAACGTCGGAGAGGACCAGGTCGAAGTGGCAGTCCCCAAGGACATTCAGGGCGTCCTTCGTGCTGCCCACGGCTGTCACCCGGTAGCCCAGCAGGGTGAGGGCTTCTCCGAGCCAATCCCGCACCCCCACGGCGTCCTCGACCAAGAGGATCCGTCGCTCCGGGCCCTCCTGGGCGAGCGCGCGCGGAGGGTGGGAGACGAGGGCCTCGGGGAGCAGCTCGTTCATGAGCGGCAGGGCCACCCTGAACTCCGCGCCGCCCTCGGGCGCCTCCCCCACGTCGATGGTGCCCCCGTTCTGCTGAACGATGCCCAGCACCACGGGCAAGCCCAGGCCAGTCCCCTGCTCCGATCCCTTGGTCGTGAAAAATGGCTCGAAGATCCTTCCCCTGAGCTCCTCGGGGATGCCGGGGCCGCTGTCCCTCACGGCAAACCACGCGAAGCGGTTTCCGTCGCGCCCCGTGGCGAGGACGAGACGCCCGCCGCCTGAAAGTGCGTCGCACGCGTTGACCACGAGGTTGACGATGGCCTGCTCCATGTGGCCGAGGTCGGCCCTTACGGGGAGTGCCCCCTCGCAGAGATCGAGTTCGAAGACGATGTTCTCGCGGAGAAATCTCCTCAAGAGCCCGTCCACCCCTCTCACGAGGGTGTTGAGATCCACCGCCTCGGGTCGTGCCGTCTCCCGGCGCGCGAAGAGAAGGAGCTGGCGGGTGAGCTGGGCGGCCCGGTGGATATCCTGTTCGATCTCTCCCACCGCGGCCTCGGCCCGATCGTGGTCGGCGAACGAGTGGCGGAGGCTCGCGGCGGCGGTCAGCATGGCCTGGAGCAGGTTATTGAAATCGTGCGCCACCCCTCCGGCCAGGAGGCCGATGGCTTCCATCTTCTGGGCCTGCACGAGCTGCTCCCGCAGGCGCCGCTGCTCCGTGACATCACGGCCCACCCCTTGGAAGCCAGTGACTCCTCCTTCCGTGTCGAAGAAGGCGCGTATGGACCATTGGTGAATCCGCGGCTCTTCCCCGACAGCGGATACCCGCTGCTCCACGAGGCGGAAGGGCTCCGACGGCGCGAAGGAAGCAAGAACGTCCCGGGTCTGCTGTTGGACCTTCTGGGGGAGGAAAGCGAAGAGACTCTCTCCGGGGAGGCTTTCGGGGTCCCTGCCCCAGAGACGTCCGAGGGCGCCGTTGGCAAAGAGAAGGGTTCCGTCCGGCGCGAACCGGCAGATCATCTCCGTCTGCCCCTCCACAACAGCCCGGTAGCGCTCTTCGAGGGCTTTCACCCGATCTTTCTCCGCCGTAAGCTCCGCCGTCCTCCGTGCCACCGTTTCCTCCAGGAGACGCCCCCTGCTCTCGAGGAGCCCCACCCGAAGCCGGTGGAGCCCGACGACCGCAGCGGCGACCAGGACTCCCATGGCCGCCAGGAAGAGGGGATGCTGGTAGAGAGGTGGCTTGAGGTGGAGGGCGAGGGTTGCCTCGGGGCCCGTCAGTTTGTCATCTTCGCTCCTCACCTGAAAGACGAAGCGCCCGGCGGGGACATTGGTGTAGTATGCCGTCCGCCGCCGTCCGGCTGCCACCCATTCCCGGTCGAACCCCTCCAGCCGGTACGCCACCTGGAGGCCGCCGGGGTCGAAGATTCCCGGCACGGAGAAGTGGATTTCCAGGGCGCCCGCACCCCGGGACATGGAAACCGGTGCGCGGAAGGATACGGGCTGGCCGTTCAGGAGCACCGCCTCGATCTGGGCGGGCGGAGGTACCCCCCGGACCGCTAAGCCCGCCGGGTCGATGGCCACGGCCCCCCTCGCCGTTGGAATCCAGAGCCGGCCGTCGGCCGCGAGGCACCCGGCAGGCTGGCCGCCTCCGTTACACTCCAGGGTGAGCAGGCCGTCCTCGAGGCCAAGCCTGCGGCATTCCACGGACGGAGCCTTGCCGTCGAGGAACGCCTCCAGGTTGTCGAGCTCGGCGATGATGATGCCGCCATTGCTCGTGAGCCAGAGGCTTCCCTTCCCGTCGTCCAGCGCCGTGTAGAACGTGTTCTCACCCAGCCCGTGTTCGCCGGTAATTCGTCGGGCCCGGCCGTGGCGGTAACGCACGAGGCCGCCCGAGTACGTGGTGAGCCAGAGGGTTCCCGACGCGTCCCGGCAGAGGCCGAACACTTTCTCCTGCCCCAGCTCGGGCTCTTGGCGGCATGCCACGAACCGGTCCTTCGTCCGGCGGTAGAGCCCCTCTGAGGTGCCCAGCCACATGGTGCCGTCAGGTTCGAAGAGGATGGCGTAAATTCCCCATCCGGGAGGCTTGTCCGCCTCGGTGATTTTCTCGAAGCGCCCGTTCCGCCAAGCCCACAGCCCCCCTCCCCGCGTCCCGACCCAGAGGGCGCCCCCCCGGTCTTGGGCGATGCAAGAGACCTTGAACCGCTCGGGGCCCGGCTGGAAGTCGATGGCGTGGAACCGGCGCCCGTCGAAGCGGTTAAGGCTCCCGTCGCCCGCGCCCGCCCAGATCGTCCCCCCGGCGTCCTGGAAGAGGGCGCCGATGGAGTCGCCGGAGAGGCCATCCCGCTTGCCCCAGGTGGAGATCCGCCCTCCCGCCAGCCGGTTCAACCCACCGCCCCCCGTCCCCAGCCAGAGTGCCCCCTCGCGGTCCTGCATGATGGTGAAGACCTGATCGCTCGAGAGCCCCTCCACGGTCGTGAAGGGCGTGGCCGGACCCCCCATGAGGCGGTTCAATCCCCCGCCCCGGGTGCCGATCCATGCGGCGCCCTGCCTGTCCTCACAAAAGCACAGAGGGCGGTCATCGGCCAGCCCCCTTCTAGCCGTGAGCACCGCCACCCGGTCCTCGCCCGTGATGCGGGCCAAGCCTCCGCCGTAGGAGCCGATCCACGTGTTGCCGTCTCGATCGCCGGAGATGAAGAAGATCCGGTCATTCCCTATCCCCTCCCGGGTCGTGAATCGCTTTGGGCCCCCGGGTCCGAGACGGACGGCCCCCATGTTGGTACCAACCCACAGCCGTCCTCTCCCATCGGGCAGGACGGCGGTGACCACGGAGTTCGAGAGGGGGGCCGGAAGCTCCAGGGATTCGGCCCTACCCTCCGAGAAGAGGCCGATGTGCCTGCCCCGCCCCACCCACAGCCCCGGGGGACCGCCGGCCTTCATGCCGTAGCTCCCCGGGGGCGCCGAAACCAGAACGCTTATTCCCCCCTCTGCCCGACCCAGGTCCCCAGAGGCGGGCCGAACGGCCTCGCCCTCCAACCGGTAGAGTTCGTTCTGGGGCGTCCCGATCCATAGCCCCTCGCCTTCATCCCCGCATATGGCCCAGATGCGTTCGTCCCCCAGCCCCTGCTCCAGACCGAAACGCGTGAAGGTCCCGTCTTTGTAACGGATCACACCGCCGCCATTGGTCGCCGCGAAGAGGGTTCCCCCTGGCGTCTCGACGAGCGCGGTAATGTTGTTCACCTTGAAGGCGGGGGTGGTCCGCCGATCGAAGAGGGTGAACTGGAATCCGTCGAATCGGACGAGGCCGTCCTCCGTCCCGAGCCAGAGATACCCGTCCTTCGTCTGGTGGACGGCGTTGACCACGTTGGAGGGGAGGCCCTGGGCGGTGGTCCAGCCCTGGAGGCCGTATTGCGTCACCTGCCGGTGTGGGTCCAGGGCCCACGCGACGCCGGCGATCGCTGCCAGCGCAAGGACCAGGACGAGCCGAAACTCCATGACGTGGCGACCCACGGCGTCCGCTCCTCTCCCCTCGGCCGAAACTCGCATAACGGGTTAGCAGCGTAAGTGTAAGAGCCGGCGGCCCTTTGGGTCAAGGCACGCGCTCGCATCCGCGCCCACATCCCCTTGAGGGCAAAGGCTTTTGGTGCCAGAATAGCAACTGGACGGGTTCATTAAACGGGAGGGAATCCATGACGCGCCAAGAGATTACCGACCTGCTCCAACCCTGGGTCGGTCGCATTCAAGACGAAGACTTGAGGGAGAAGGTGGTCACGTGCTGGGAGCGCGCTGTCTCGAGAAGTGGCTACAAGACCGTGGCCGACTTGGAGAAGATGCCCTTCACGCTACTCACTGACACGCGGGGCCTGAATTTCGTGGAGCACACCTTAGCCGTGACGGCAGGTGCCGTGGGCCTCGCCCAGGCGCAGGGGGCCCATTACCGCTCCATGCCCTACGCCATCGACATGGACCGGTTGGTCGCCGGGGGCCTCCTCCACGACGTGGGGAAAATCCTGGAGATCGAGCCCGACGGCAAGGGCGGCCACCGCAAGAGCCGCGCGGGCTTCTGCATGCGCCACCCCATCTCGGGCGCGGCGCTCGCGGCTGAGGTAGGTCTGCCCGACGAGGTCCTCAACTGCATCGCCTGCCACGCCAAGGAGGGCGAGGGACGGCCGCAGGTCCTCGAGACGGTCCTCATCCACCAGGCCGACTACGCCACCTTCGACCCCCTGGTCATGATGGTCAAGGGAACGCTCATTCAGTAGAGACGGGAGCGGGAAGCGGGGAGCGGGGAGAAAGCCTCCACCTTCCTGCTCCCCTTCTCCCTGCTCCCGGACCACTTCGGAGGCACGCTCCATGCCCATGACCCTCATCGAAAAAATACTGGCCGCGCACAGCGGCCGGGACCGCGTGATCCCGGACGAGATTCTGGACGTGGCCATCGACGCCCGCGTGGCCAGGGACTTCGGCGGGGCCAACGTGGTCCAGAACATGGTGGCCCGCGACCTCCCCGTGGCGGACCCCGCCAAGACCTTCTTCACCTTTGACTGCAACCCCACGGGGAGCGACCAGAAGTACGCCGCCAACCAGCAGGCGTGCAGGCTCTTCGCGAGGAAGCGGGGCATCCGCGTCTTCGACATCGACAGCGGCATCGGCACCCACGTGGCCATCGACAACGGGCTCGCCTGGCCCGGCTCCACCCTCGTCTCCACGGATTCCCACGCCAACATCCTCGGGGCCATCGGTTCCTTCGGGCAGGGCATGGGAGATCAGGACATCGCCGCGGCTTGGTCCTACGGCAAGGTGTGGTTCAAAGTGCCCGAGACGGTCCGCGTGGAGCTCGCGGGGAGGCCCCGGCCGGGAGCCGGCCCCAAGGACGTGGGCCTGGCGCTCCTCCGCCACTTCGGGGCGAACGGCCTGCTGGGCTGCGCCGCGGAGGTTTACGGTGACTACGTGGAGGACCTCTCCCTCGCGGGCCGGATCACCATCGCCAGCCTCGCCACGGAAATGGGGGCCATCATCGTCCTCTTCACCCCCAACGACGAGGTCATGGATCACTGCCGGAAAACAACGGGCTTGCAAGACATGACCCCAGTGGTGGCGGACCCCCTGGCCCGTTACTCCAGGCTCGAGGTGGTGGACCTTTCCAGGGTCGGCGCCATGGTGGCGCGCCCCGGCCACCCCGAGGACGTGGTGCCCCTGGACGAGGTGCGGGGCCGGAAGATCGACAGCGTCTTCGTGGGCTCCTGCACCAACGGACGGTACGAGGACCTCCAGGAGGCGGCCCGCGTCCTTCGGGGCCGCAAAGTCGCGCCGGGGATCGTCCTGAAGATCGTACCCTCCACCGACGCCATGTGGCGCCGCGCCATGGACGAGGGCCTCTTTGACGTTTTCAAATCTGCCGGGGCCCTCATCTCCAATGCGGGCTGCGGGGGCTGCGCCGCCGGACAGGTGGGGCAGAACGGGCCGGGCGAGGTGACCGTCTCCACGGGCAACCGGAACT
>JAKAJA010000122.1 GCA_021814085.1 Acidobacteriota bacterium
ATGCGACGCTTTCATATTCTCCTTTGTGCAACCCTAGCGGCTGTGGTTGCATGTGCAGTTACGAGAGAGCCCAAACAAGTGGACTTCTTCGCTTTTACAGCGGTCGTTCAACTAGACGACGACGGCGCCATTTGTTTGCCCTTGTTCAAACCACCGCTTACCCCTGGTGCACGTGTGGTCTTGGTGGCGCCTGTCAGACCTTATTCCGTTGCTTATGGCATAGTTCAGAGCCCTCAACTTCCTTCTTGCGGTGCCTACGGGAACCTCTCTTATCGCGTAGCTATCAAAGATGGTTCTATCCCAGAGCATATGCCAGTTATCGCAATGCTCGACGAGACGATGCGCGTCACTGTTAAGAAAGGTCTGCTAGTGGGTAAGCGTTCTACGGGGCAGCGTTGCTATTTTCATGTTTGCACTGGAGAAGACGGCCCGTTTTTCTCTATTTCTCTGGACCAACCGCATGGCACGCCATGCTGGTACGAACACCACGATATTCCAGCGACGATTTCGCTTCCTCAGTGTACCGAAAAGGAAAGCGCCCATTACGGCGAATAAGACAACCAAAAAACGACCCCGCCCCACGCCTTCCCCCTTGGCTGGCCGCTGGGGGTGACGTCTCCGCCGTTTGCGCGACTGCGTTTTCGCAGGCGGGGACGACTTGGACGGTGGGTCCAGAAGGGGATGATACTAGCATCGCTAGGTTATCGTTGAGCGCAATTACGTATCAGCGTCTGTTATAGTGTTCGCACCTACGACGAGGAGATTCAAGTGGTTGATGTGCAAGAAGAAAGGCGCGAGCAAAGAAAATTGCCTTCGCTTCACCGCATTCTACAATTCGTATGCGGAACTGCATTTGGCTTCGGGGTCAGCCTCGGCGTTGCGTTTTTATACTTTCCAGAATCTGGACATGCCTGTCTCTTTGTCGCAGCCGGAATCGCATTGATTGTTGGTGCTCTAGCGGCGACATCTGGCGACCGTTTCTGGTACGCCATAAAGAAATGGTTATGGTTCTAAGCGGGCTGGGAGCTGGCATGCGGCGTTCTCATATTGTCCTTTGTGCAAGGGCACCTTCGAGCAGTTGGCCAGGTAGAGGGGTGACCATGCGCCAGAAACTGATTGTCACACTCTGTCTTCTGTTCATGTTCGCACAATCCTGTGCCTCCCATCAGCGGCAGCAGCATTGCCAAGAGCTATTAGCGACAATCCAGACAGCAATCCGGGCAGAAAGGGAACACCAGGGTTCCGCGACACCGGCACACCCTACCATGGTCCTCTATGTTCCTGCGCTGGAAGCCCGGCTAGGGATGCGCATCAAGCTGAACCCGCTCGAAGATCCTCGGGGGGGGCGGTGGTGTCTTCTTGAGTTCTGGCAAGGGAATGATAAGGTTGCATCATGGATGCCCGGGTGCAAGGACTGTCAATGGGCAGATGGTAATCTTCTGCTTCTCTATTTGCCGGAGTCCGATGCGCCTTCCATGAAAATCTATGAGGATGGTAAAGTCTGCTTCCATCTCATCGGGTAGATGGTCCACTGAAAAGAGGCCGCGCTCTTGAAAAGGGGCGCGGCCTCTTGCTTCCCGCAGGTCTATCCTCGCCAAAAGAGGTGACCGTTTGGGCAAAGCGTGTTACAGTAGGTGAGCCAACAGAAAGAATCTTCCCCAAGATGCGGGCAACAGAGAGGGGAAGATGACCTGATGGCCGCGGATGGTAAGCAAAGAGCATCGGTCCTGGGCATTGGGGGGGGAGATGCCAGGCAGCAACAAGTTCATAAAATGTGGCGGGCCGGACCCCGGTCCGCCGAAGAACCTCTGGGAAGTCCTCGCACGAGGCAACACCGATACCTATCCCCTTCACACGGCTCTCTGGCTTTTCAAGAACGCCCAAGGCGGTCCGGGGCCATTCCGGCACCTGCCGGGGCCGGAGTTCGGGTACCGGGTGCGGGACCCGAAAGTAAGGTCCACCTCCCCCAACAACGGATTGGTGACGTTGCAGGCGCTGGCATGGTTTCTCTGCCAGCCGGCCTACGGCCAGGGCCACCTGGCCGCAGGGCCAACTGCCCAGGTGTACGGGAGCCTGGCGGATGGTTTTCTGGTTCCTCCCATGACCTTCCCCACCTCTCCGGCCGAGTTTTCGCAGGAGGTCCGGGACCTTCTGGCCCAGGCCACCTTCCCGTTGACGGACCTGCCGGTCATGAACCGGCGGCATATCGAGTCCTTCTTCGCCCTGATGTTCATGAAGTCGTCCTGCATCTTCGGGCTTCAGGAATCGCAGCTCATCCGGCGGGCCTGCGTGGCGAACCGCTGCAAGACCGTACCGGACAACATCGAGAGGGACCTTCAGCGCGCGATTGACCGGGCGTCCCGCGCGTTCGACATGCCCGCGCGCGAGGACTGGGAATACGACCAGCGGCGCAACGGGACCTACATCAAGGCCGTGCGGTGCCGCAGGCTGGTGCAGATCTCCAGCATACGAGCCCAAGAGGAAGGGGGGCAGGCCCGGGGCGATGTCCCCGAGGAGACCTCCCCGTACTCCCCGCCGTATTGGGGCCTTCCCATTTTCGACGTGAAGCCGCTGTACGCCGAGGCGCTCCGGCTGGTGAAATCCATTCCGGACGACCTCAAATGGTGCCCCGGCCTTTACTTCATGACCTCGGAGGACTGGAGGCGCTTCTACGGCATCCGCCGCACGAGGATGTTCCCCAGCGGACAGAGCGCCGAGTGCTTCTGCCCGAAGAACGCCGATTACCGTGCGGCGTGGGATTGGGTCGAGTCCTTCTACGGTCTGCGGGTGCGGGTAGCGCTGCATCCCTCCGATAAAGACCACAAGGGACGCGTTTCACCCCCCCGCGCGGAATTGAACTGACCGCGCCGTAACCTCCGCCAGAACTGCATTACAGCATCTCTGCTGGCGTTTTCCCACCTTCCAAACGGGGGGTGAAAAACGCTGGCTTTTCTCCACCCCCATTCCCTATAGTCATCGCGGTCCCACGGCAGGACTAGAAAGGACACTGCATGACTACGGAGTTCTCCGGCATCAACAGGCGTGCCGACCTCCTGACCCCCAAGGAGGCGGCGGCGTATCTCAGGGTCCCCATCAAGAGCCTCTACAACAGGGTCCAGCGCAAAGAGATCAGCCACATCCGGCTCGGGCGCCTGCTCCGGTTCAAGAAGTCGGAACTGGACCGGGTGCTCAAAGTGACCTCCGCCCTGGAGCTTGAGGATTGCAGCCCCTCGCCGGGAAAGGCGAGCTGATCCGTGCCTCGGTCCCAAATGGGCAAGGCCGCGCAGTGGTACGGGAAGAGGGGCTATCCCGTTTTTCCGCTCCATGCCATCGAGGACGGGCGGTGCTCGTGCGGCAGCCCTTCGTGCGAGACGCCCGGCAAGCACCCCCGCATTCTGCGGTGGCCCGAGAACGCATCCGCCCAGACCGGCATGATCCGGACCTGGTGGGGCCGCTGGCCCGAGGCCAACATTGGTTTGGTTACAGGTGAGGCGTCGGGACTTGTCGTGCTGGACGTGGACCCGAGACACGGCGGCCACGTCGGACTCGAAGAGCTTGAGCGCCGGTTCGGCGAATTGCCCGCCACGGTGGAGGCCCAGACCGGCAGCGGCGGACGCCACCTTCTCTTCAAGCACCCGGGCCAACGGGTCCCCAACTCGGCAGGAGTGTTAGGCCCAGGGCTGGACGTCCGGGGAGACGGCGGGTACATCGTCGTCCCGCCGTCCCTTCACGCGAGCGGGCGCCGCTACGCATGGGACGGAGCCCGGCATCCGGCTTACATGGAGCCCTCGCCCATGCCCGCGTGGCTGGCGGCACGGCTCACCCGGCCCGAGAAGCCAATCGGGGCGGCCATTGCAAAGACCTCCATCAGCAGCCTGGTCCTGACGGCAGTGCGGGAAGGCCAACGGAACTCAAGCCTTGCCAGGCTTGCGGGCCACCTTCTCCGCCACCGCGTGGACCCTTACGTCACCTTTGGGCTGCTCAGGAGCTGGAACCAGCAAAGCTGCCAGCCTCCTTTAACGGAAGCGGAGATGATGCGAACCATTGACTCCATCGCAAGGGCGGAACTGCGCCGAAGGGGACGGCGCTGATGGCCGCCAGAATGGGCAACCTCACGGCCCTCGCTGACTCAGAAGCAGCCGCCTCCGTCTCGCCAGAGGAAGCACTAGCGGCGTTGGACAAACTGGAGGAGGGACCGAGTTCCAGCCAGGTGATGGCCGCCCTAGGCCACTTCAAGGAGGCTCTCAAGAGCATGGATGAAATCTCCCGGGAACTGGCCCGTGAAGGCGCGGTGAAGCGGCTGAGGGTGCTTGGCTTCGCAAGCCCGGGCCGAATCGTGGACGCGGCCATGCCGCCCTCGGTCAGGCCGAGCAGCGATACGCGGGGAGCCGGGGCCATCGGCTTCCAGGACCCGGACCTCTGGCCCGAGGCCGTGGAAGGCAGCACGCTCCTGGCCAAGCTGGAGCAGACCGTGGGCCGGTACCTCGCCCTGGGACCCGACCAAGTGGTGCCCTTCGTCCTGTGGACCCTTCTTGCCCACGCGCACGAGGCCTTCGAGATCTCGCCCATCCTGGCCCTGACGAGCCCGGACAAAGGCTGCGGGAAAAGCACGGCCCTGGCCCTTCTGAGCGCGCTCGTGCCCCGCCCCCTGACCTCCGCGAACATCACGCCTTCGGCAGTCTTTAGGGTGACGGACTACTTCAAGCCGACGCTCCTTCTCGACGAGGCGGACACCTTCCTCACCGACTCGGAGGGGCTGCGGGGCATCCTCAACAGCGGCCACATGAGGAGCCAAGCCTACGTGACCCGCGTGGCCGGCGACGACCACCAAGTCTCCATGTTCAGCACCTGGACCCCCAAGGCCATCGCCCTCATCGGCGAGCTGCCCCCCACCCTGGCCGACCGCTCCGTGACGATCCGCATGCGGCGGCGCTCACGCGCGGAAACCATCGAGCGGCTTCAGCTCCACCGCCTGGGGGAGATGGAGGACCTGCGCTCCATGGCGGCGCGCTGGGCGGTGGACCATATGGACGAGCTGCGCTTCGCCGAGCCGGAGATTCCCTCCTGCATCACCAGGGACCGGGCCAGGGACAACTGGCGCCCCCTTCTGTCCATTGCGGACCTCGCGGGCGAGGAATGGCCCCGGCGGGCGCGGGAGAGCGCCAGCCGCCTCTGCGCCCTCTCGGCCAACGACACCTCCGTAGGCATCTTGCTCCTTGAAGACTTGCGCGTACTCTTCCAGTCCCGGGGCATGGTGAAGCTGGTCTCCGAGGAGATCCTCGAGTACCTGCATGAAATGGAGGAGCGCCCCTGGCCCGAGTGGAGGGACCGGAGCCCGTTGAGCGCCCGGCAGCTCGCCGCGATCCTTCATCCCTTCGGCATCAACCCCACCAAGTGGCGCCAAGAGGAGGTGACACGGAGGGGTTACGAACCGGCCCACTTCACCGACGCCTTTTCCCGGTATCTCCCCTCCGTGCCGCCACATCCGCCACAGGCCTCATTACAAAGCACTTACACCCAAACCGCATCCGCCACAAATGGGCCTGTTTTGAGCCAGTCCGGCGATGTTAAGCCCAACATTTTCAGTTCTGTGGCGGGTGTGGCGGATGCGAAAAACGGCCCCCGGGGCGAAAGGGGGGTAAAGTGATGTTTTCAGGCCGGTGCGAAATCCTCTATCCGCCACACGCGCCACACGCCTCATGGCAAAGCACTTACGCCATGCCGAAGAGGCCGAAAAATGGCATTTTGTGGCGGATGGCCTTTTTGGCTAAGTCCAGTGTTTTCACCGTTGTGGCGGATGTGGCGGATGAAAGGGGGTTTTTCCGGGGAAAGGGAGCCCCTCGATGAGATGCTCCACTGCCGGAAAACCCCATCCGCAGCCCGAAGCCCGGCGACGACAACCTGGGGGGAATGACCCACGAAGAGAGGAGCGCAAGCATCGGAATGGTCGCCCACTTGGGCGCCATTCCAGGCCGGCCTCGGGCAGGGGTTTCCCCCGCGCCGGCCCGATGTCAGGGCTCCGCCCC
>JAKAJA010000123.1 GCA_021814085.1 Acidobacteriota bacterium
CAACAAATGTGCCACGACCACCCAGCCCACGGCAAGATAGCAGAGCGCGCATGCAATGCCGAGACCGGCGTTCAGGATGTTGAGCCACAAGGTGTTGGGATCCGACCAATCAGTGCCGATCATCTCTTCCTCCCCATCGTGCTGACGGTTGTTGCAAAAAGAGCAAGAACCATGCCTGCGGGTCATTGCGGCTGAAAGACCCTGATGGTGGGAGGTTGGCTCGAAAGAACGGCCGCGGCGGCTGGCAGGAACCGGGGGATTATCCCGCGCCGGCGCCGGATTTCCCCCCGCGCCGAGACACAGCACGGCTGGAGGATGGCATCCGGCCAGCGGCACACGCGATCAGGCCCCGTCAGCGGACCGAGGTTGAGAGGGGGCGACACCGACCTGCGTCGGTCTGCCGAAGTAGTAACCCTGGGCGTACTGGAATCCCGCGTGGGAACAGGCTTCGCCCTCCGCGACGCATTCCACCCCTTCGGCCACGCAGGTGATGCCCAGGTCCTCCGCCATGCGAACCAAGGCCTTCACGACCTGGAACAGGCGCATGGGGCGCATGTGTATATTGCGGATGAGGGCGTTGTCGAACTTCAGGAAGTGGGGCGGCACGTCCACGAGCTCGAGAAGCCGTGTCTGTCCAGCCCCGAAATCGTCGTATGCCAGCTTGATTCCTAGATCCAGGAGCTCGTCGCGGAGCCTGGCCATTCCCCGCAGGTCCGTGACGGCCTTCTCGCTCACCTCCGCGGTGATGGAGGCCTCGGGCGCATTCTTCCTGGCCTCGCTAAGGGCCCTGATGAGCCCGGGTTGGACCACTTCCGCTGGGTGGATGTTGATGAACAGCTGAGGCGAGCCTGGGAGTTCCCGGCCCACGAGAATCCCTTCGCGCCAGAAGAGCCGGCTCAGTTCTGCCTCGCGGCCGAGGTCGGCGGCCAGGCTGAAGAGTTCCTCTGGGCGCGAGGGCAGCCCGGGCTGAGTCCCCCTGCCTGTCACCTCGTACCCGAAACGGGTCCGGTCGGGCAGGTGGACGATGGGCTGAAACAAGGGCACCACGGCCTGCCTCTCGAGAAGCACCTTGAGGTCTTCCTCGCAGCTGTGGAAGAAGTTGGAGAGCTCGCCGACCCGGTGGAAACTGGTGGTGGTCTCCTCGATGGATGCCGCCGATTCCTTCAGGCCGATGCGGAACTCTAGGGTCCCGAAGTGGAGGATGTCCCCCTTCTGGACTGGGGTGGGGCGGACCAGCCTCTTGCGGTTGAGAAAGGTCCCGTTCCGGCTCTCGTGGTCTTTCACCCAGAGGTGGGAGCCATCCTGATAGATGGTCGCGTGGGTCCTCGAGATCCCCTTGGAAGAGAGGGACAGCTGGCAGTCCGGCAGGCGGCCCACGACGAAAGGAAGCGGATCTAGGGGGATGATCCACCGTTTGCCGTCCCGGAGTACCCCCTCCAGGTACCAGCCCGAATCAAAACCCTCATTTTCCGGATGTTGTTGGTCCTCATCCATGCCGGGTTCCCCGCTACGGCTTTACATTAGGCCCCGAGGCGGGGGGAATGCAAGACTCCGGGGGTGCAGCGCCCGGCCTGGACATGGATACGTGGCGGACCTACTCGTAGCGCAGGGCGTCGATGGGGTCGAGCCGGCTGGCCTTCACCGCGGGGTAGACGCCGAAGACGGCGCCCGTGAAGGCGGCGAAGCCCATGCTCAGGAGCACCACCCAGAACGGCACGTAGGCGGGGGGGAAAGTCTCCGCTACGGTGTGATGGAGGATGGTCACCGTGAGGTGGGCCACCCCCCAACCCAGAATGAGGCCTACCACACCTCCCAGGGTGGAGAGGGTCACCGACTCGATGAGGAACTGGTAGAGGATGTGCACCCGCTTGGCGCCCACGGCCATGCGGATGCCGATCTCGCGTGTTCGTTCCGTGACGGAGACGAGCATGATGTTCATGATCCCGATGCCGCCCACGATGAGGGTAATCCCCACGATGGCTCCCACGATGAGCGTGGAGATGGAGCTGAATTGCTTGATCTGTTTCAGGATCTCGTCCTGCGTGACGATCCTGAAGTCATCCTGCTGGCCGAACCTCAGCCCATGCTGGCGGCGGAGCACGGCCGAAATGCGTTCGATGGCCGCGTCCATGAGTTTGGGGTCCTGGATCTGCACCTGGATGAGCAGGCTGTCCGCCGCTTCTTGCCCGTATTGGAGGATGGCCGTGGAGAGCGGGATGAACACTGCGTCATCTTGGTTGCCGAAAACGGAACCGCCCTTCTTCTCGAGCACGCCCACGATCTGATAGGTCCCCTTTCCGATCTGGATCTCCTGCCCCACGCAGTCGTCGGCGAGGGCCAGCTTGTCTAAAACCTCATGGCCGAGGACGCACACCTTCCTTCGGGCAGCCACGTCCATGGGTGCGAGGAAACGCCCGTATTGGGGAGTGAAGGAGTTCATGGAAGCGAAGGAGTCGCTCGTCCCCCACACCTGTGTGGTGTCGTGATGGCCATGGAAGGAAATGGCATCTTGCCGGTTCAGGATGGAGCAGATCTCCTTCACCTGGGGCACGTCCTGGGCTACGGCCTGGGCGTCGGCGTAGGTCAGTTTGAGCCGCTTCACCGCCTCCTCGAAGTCCTTGTAGAGACGGTAGTTGGGCTGGATGAACAGGGTGTCCCCCCCGAGGGCCTCGAACTGCCCAAGGAAGGACTGGAACACGCCCTGCATGATGGAGACCACGGCCACCACGGCCAGCACGCCGATGATGATCCCGAGGACGGTGAGGAAGGAGCGCATCTTGCTCGCCCAGATGGCACGGAGTGCGATCCGCACGAGTTCCACCACCGTACCCCAGAAGCCGAAGATCTGTTTCCTGTCCAGTGCTGCCGACGCGGCGGTCATGGGGACTCCGTCCAGCTCTCAGCGTTCAGCTTTAAGCTTTCAGCTTTAAAAGACGAAGAAAGGCAACCAAACCCCGATAGATGACGGCTTAAAGCTGATAGCTGATAGCTGATAGCTGATCGCTTCATTTTGTCACCTCATCGCTGACGATCTTGCCGTCCTTGATGCGCACTTGCCGGGGCGCGTAGGCCGCGATGTCCGGTTCGTGGGTGACGAGGATGAGGGTGTTGCCCATGGCATTGAGCTGGGCGAGCTGGGCCATGATCTTCTCGCTGGTGGCGCTGTCCAGGTTCCCCGTGGGCTCATCCGCCATGATCAGGGACGGCTTGTTCACGAGGGCTCTGGCGATGGCGATCTGCTGGCGTTGGCCGCCGGAGAGCTGGTTCGGCTTGTGGTGGGCGTGAGTCTCGAGCTTGAGAAACTGGAGGGCTTCCAGGGCCTTCTGGTGACGGTCTGCAGGGGGGATCTTGGCGTAGATGAGGGGGAGCTCCACGTTCTCCAGGGCGCTCGAGCGGGGCAGGAGGAAGAACATCTGAAAGATGAATCCGATCTCCCTGTTGCGCAGTTCTGCTAGGGCATCGGCCGTGAGCGTGTGCACGGGGGTTCCCGCCAGGAGGTATTCGCCCGAGGTGGGCGTGTCCAGACACCCCAGCAGATGGAGGAGGGTGGACTTGCCCGAACCGGAGGGGCCCATGATGGCGATGAACTCGCCCCGCTTGACGGTGAGGTCTACCCCGCGGAGGGCATGGTAGACATCGTCCCCCATGGGATAGTCCTTCACCAGGTCCCGGGCCTGGATGAGGACGTCGGCGTCGTTCACGGACGCCCCTCCCTTCGTGGTCGCATCGGGAGAAGGCACGGCTAGTCCACCACGACCTTGGAGTCGCCCGATTTGGCCTTCGCCTTGTCCCCCTCCTTGACGAGCTTGGTGGTGACCTTGTCACCTTCGTGCATGATCCTGAGGCGGCTGTAGGGGCCGATGATGACTTCGTCGCCCTCCTTCAGCCCCGTGAGGATCTCCGTGCTGGTGTCGTCGGAGAGCCCCACCGTGATGGCTTTCTTGACGGCCTTCCCCTTCTCGGCCGCGAAGACGTAGAACACCTGCTGGCCTTCCTTCTCCTCGGAGCGTATGGCCCCGATGGGTACTTTCAAGACGCCCTTCCTCTTCTCCGCGATGAGGCGCACACGGGCCGTGATGCCGGGTTTGAGTTCCACGTCAGGCTTGTTGATGGCCACCTTCACCTTGAACTGCCGGATGGTTGAAGAAGTCGCGGACGCGGCTGCCTGGGCCGAGGCGCCGATCTCGATGACCGTGCCGTCGTATTGCTTCCCGTTGAGGGCGTCCACGGTCACCACCGCGGGCTGCCCCAGCTTAAGGCGGGGCAGGTCCACCTCGTCCACCTGTACCTCCGTGATGATTTCGCTCAGGTCCGATACGGTGAGGATGACCGTGCCCTGGATGTTCATGGTGCCCATCATGGCCGTCTCGCCCACCTTGGCGTTCACTGCGGTCACCACCCCGTCGATGGGCGAGCGCATGGTGGTCTTGGCCAGATAATCCTGGGCGCGCTGGTAGGCCGCGGAAGCCTGCTGGGCCATGGCTTTGGCCGACTCGGCGGAGAGACTTGCCTGATCCAGGGCGAGCTTGGCGTCGTCCCGCTGCTGGAGCGAAAAGATCTTCTGGTCGAACATGTCCTTCGCCCGCTCCCAGTCCAGCTTCCGCTGCGCGTAAGTGACCTCTGCCTGGCGCGCGCCCACCTGCGAGGCGTCGAGGTTGGACTTGGCCGAGGCAACGTCCCGTTGGTAGGTGTCGGGGTTGATTTGGACGAGGAGGTCGCCCTTCTTGACCCGCTCGCCCTCTTTGAAGGGGATGGCCACGATCTCGCCCATGACCTGGGAGGAGATGTTGACCGTGTTCTTGGCGGTGATTAGGCCGTCCGCGGTGACGGTGGGGGCCACGTCGCCCCTGACCACCTTCTGGACCTCCACCTCCTCGCCCTTGGGGCCCGACTTCACCACGGAGATGACCACGATGAGGATTAGGACCAGAACGATGATTCCGACGATGATGAGCCGCTTGCGCATAGAGCCCCCTTGACGAGCCTAGAAAATGGCGGCGAAGGCCGTGTGACCCAGAACCAGGATGGCGAAGAGCCCGAAGGTGACGGCGGCCATCTTCCCAACCTTTGCCTTGGCGAATGCGGCGAGGCCCCGCGTATACAGCCACAGGAGCCAGAGGGTGAAGACGTCCAGGTCGGAGAAGAATGCGTACCCCGCCTTGCCCAGCCTCTCCTCCCCCAGGATGGCCCCCAGGTTGCTCATGACCAGGTTCTTGGGATCCAGAGTCATGGGGTCACGGACGAACAGCACGACGATCGCGAGTATGGTGAACAGGATGTTGGGAAGCTGCGACCAGCACACGACCCGGAATGTGTCCGGGAAGGTGATGGTGTCCCCGAACGCCAGCACCACGAGCCAGAGGACCACCGCCACGAGGAGGTACTTGATGGTAATCATGACGAAGCCGGCGTAAGTGGCCATTTTGGCGAACTTGGTGCCCATCTGGACGCCCTGGTCGATCTGCGCTTCGCTCATCTCGGAAGCGTGCGGTCCCTTGAGCATCTGCTGTCGGATGAACTCCTCCATGTTGACGCGATGGGTGAACACCATCCCGCTCACCATCCCGAAGACGATGAGGATGATGAATGGCGCCAGGCAAGCCCATCCGCCTTTCCCGTCGATTTTCCTGAAGGTCTCTGCCGGGGATGTAAGGAGGCCGAGCATGACGGCGATGGACGACGGGGCTGGCTCCCCCACGGGTTCCACCGGGGCAGCAGGTGCAGCAGGTTCAACAGTCTCAGGTTCCCGCGGCGTCTCGTTCATCTCGTCACTCATCATCGCCTCCCAATGATCGCGCCGCCGGCACGCGGCCGCGGCGCACTTCCTCGCATTTCCCCTGCAATCCCCCAGCGGATCATGTCTTCCGCCCCCGGCCTTACTTAAGGACGATGCCGCGGCTGTCGAGATAGGTCCCGATGGCCCGCTCCATCTTGGCGCCGGCGTACTGCGTGTAGATGCGGGCGTTGAGCAGGCTCGTGGCCGCGGCCAGCAGGTCGTTCTGGTAGGAG
>JAKAJA010000124.1 GCA_021814085.1 Acidobacteriota bacterium
GGGACTGAGTGACTAGGAAAGGCATCCCACCTACCATCCTGCCTTCTTTTCATTTCGCCATTCGCCATTCGCCATCCTTTACGTTCACATGTCCGCCTTCCGCCTTTCCACTTCCCCCTTCCCGCTCCCCGCTCCCCGCTGCCCGCTCCCGCAGTTCCCTTGACAATCTCCCCTTACTTCCTGTAATATCTGCATTTGCGCGCTGAGCGCCGTACCAAATTAGGAGGAGCCTTTGCTTTCGATTCGCCTGAAGAGGATGGGACGCACCCACCGGCCTTACTACCGCCTGGTGGTGTCGGACAGCCGGAACCGGCCCGGTGGCCAGAACGTGGACGAGGTGGGACAGTACGACCCCCTGCCCAACCCCGCCGAGGTTCAAATCAACCTCGAGCGCGTGGACTACTGGCTCCAGAGGGGCGCCAAGCCCTCCAGCCAGGTGGCCAACCTGATCGCCATCTCCCGGAAAAACGCCCAGGCCAACGCCTGAGGCCCCTCCGCCCCTCAGGGCGGGTGCGTCCGGGACCCCCAACGCCATGAATGCCGTTGCCGTGGCGAAGATTCTGAAGCCCCGTGGCGTCCACGGAGAAGTATGGGTGGACTGCTACCGGGAGGGGTTCCCGACTTTCGAGGCGGGCGACCCCGTGTTTCTTTCGGGAGAAGAGACCGCCCACGGCCGGGTGGTGGAGGAGTTCTTCCGGTACGCCAAAGGTTGCGTGCTGAAACTGGAGGGGGTGGACCGGCCGGAGGCCGCCGAGGCGTTATCCGGGCGCGAAATCCTCCTCCCGAAGGAGCAGGTTCCCAAGGACGGCCCCGACGAGTTCGAAGCGGGTGAGGTGAAGGGCTGGACGGTGGTGGATGCCCGGCGAGGGACCGTAGGGACCATCTCCGGAGTCGTGCCCGGTCCCGCCTATTGGACATTTCTCCTGGAGGGACCGGAGGGCAACGAGATCGAGATTCCCGCCGTGAAAGGGTACGGCGTGAAGTTGGACAAGGTCCGGCGGGAGGTTTTCGTGGACCTTCCGGAGGGATATCCGGGGGTGGACCGTGAGGATTGACGTCCTCACCCTCTTCCCGGAGATGTTTGCGGGTCCCTTGGAGTACTCCATCATCAAGCGGGCCCGCGAAGCAGGTGTGGTGGCCATCAACCTGGTGAACTTCCGGGACTGGGCCAGGGACAAGCACCACACCGTGGACGATTCGCCCTTCGGGGGCGGTCCGGGCATGGTCCTCAAGCCCGAACCGGTCTTCGAAACGGTCGAGGCGGTCCGGGCGACGCAGGAGGTGAAGGGTCCGCTGGTCTACCTGAGCCCCAAGGGAGAGCGCCTCACCCAGGCCCTGGCCCGGGAGCTGGCCGCCCTGCCCTGCCTCACGGTCCTGTGCGGACGGTACGAGGGGCTGGACCAGCGGGTGGTGGACCACCTGGTGGACCGGGAGGTGTCGGTCGGGGATTACGTCCTCTCGGGGGGCGAGCCCGCCGCCATCGTCCTGCTGGACGCCGTCGTTCGGCTCCTGCCGGGGGCCCTGGGCGACGACCAGTCTACGGAGGAGGAGTCGTTCAGCGACGGCCTCCTGGAGTACCCGCAGTACACCCGGCCCGCGGAGTTCCGCGGCTGGAAGGTGCCGGAGGTTCTACTCTCGGGGAACCATGAGGTGATCCGGCGCTGGCGAAGTGAGATGTCGGTCGAGGAGACGCGGAAGAAGCGCCCCGACCTTCTAATTGGACCGAAAGCGGAGGCCACCCATGAGTGAGATCGTCAAAGGGATCGAATCGATCGGCATGCGCACGGACATCCCGGCCTTCAGGGCCGGGGACACGGTCAAGGTGCACGTGAAGGTCAAGGAAGGCGAGAAGGAGCGAATCCAGGTCTTCCAGGGCGTGGTCATCGCCCGGAAGCACGGCGGCATCCGCGAGACCATCACGGTTCGCAAGATCTCTAACGGGATCGGTGTCGAGCGCATCCTGCCCCTCCACAGCCCCATCGTCGATAAGATCGAGCTCGTGCAGCGCGGCAAGATTCGGCGCGCCAAGCTCTACTACCTGCGGGCCATCAAGGGCAAAAAGGCGCGCATCGAGGAACTCCGCCAGGAGTAGTATCGGGAGCGCCCCTTGCCTGACCTGCTGGTCCTGGAGCGGGGCCTGTGGGCCCGCGGGCTGGAGCGGATAGCCGGCGTCGATGAGGCCGGCAGGGGAGCCCTCTTCGGCCCCGTCGTGGCGGCGGCCGTCATCTTGGATCCCCTGCGGGACCTGTCCGGCTACAGGGATTCCAAGACCCTTTGCGAGAGCGCGAGGGAAAGGCTCTTCGAGCGGCTGCGTTCGGAGGGCCATTCCTTTTCGGTAGCGGAGATATCGGCGGCGGAGATCGATGGGACCGACATCCTGCGGTCCACTCTGAAGGCCATGGCCCTTGCCGTGCGCGGGCTCCCTTTCCCCCCGGGGTTCGTGTTGGTAGACGGACCCATCCTTCCTGAGTTACCATCCAATATCGAAGCAGTGGTCCACGGGGATGCCATCTCCGCGAGCATCGCCGCCGCGTCCATCGCGGCCAAGGTGCACAGGGACCGGCTCATGCGGGCGCTGGACAGGGAGTACCCGGGCTACGGCCTGGCGAAGCACAAGGGGTACGGGACCTCCGGCCACCTGGAGGCGATCCGGAGGCTGGGACCGACGCCGTTGCACCGTCGCTCGTTCAGGGGCGTAGAGGGCATGTCCTGATGGCAATCGACCGCGTCAAGACCAAAGCCAACGCCGAGAAAGCCCTCAAAGCGGGCAAGATCCCCGAGGCCATCAGGGAGCTGCAGAAGCTCGCCGACGACAACCCCCGGGATATTCAGGTGCTCAACCAAATCGGCCAACTCCACCTCCGCCAGGGGAACCGGGAGATGGCCGTTCCCTGCTTCCTCAAGGTCGCCGACCTCTTCAGCAAGAGCGGCTTCTTCACCAAGGCCGTGGCATCCCTGAAAATCGTCACTCGCGAGGCGCCCGAGAACCTCTCCGCCTGGGAGATGCTTGCGAGCCTCTCCGAGCAGCAGGGATTCACCCGCGAGGCCCTGGGAGCCTACGAGAAGGTGGCCGAACTCTCCGTGCGCACGGGGAACCTGGGAGGGGTCATCGAGGTCCAGAAGAAACTCCTGGAACTCGAGCCCGACAACCTCAAAATCCAGGTGCAGCTCGGGGACAACCTCATCAAGGCGGGCCGAAAAGAAGAGGGCGTCAAGCACTACCTCAAGGCCGGGGGCAAACTCATCGCCCAGGGGCTCGTCAAGGAGGGCGCCCGGATGTACGAGCGGGCCCTCCAACTGGACCCCCACAACTTCGGGGCCCTGGAGGCCGCCGTCAAGACCCAGCTGGCCCACCAGCAGGGCGATGTGGCCCTGCAGCTCCTGGACAGCCTCCTGGAGCGCGCGCCGGGGGCCGAGGGGATGCTTCTCCTCAAAGCCGACGTCCTGACGGAAACGCGCCAGTTCGCCGCCGCCGAAGAGGTCTGCCGCCAGGCCTGCGCCGCCCATACGGATAGCCCGGGGGCCATGTTCCGGCTGGTCAGAGCCTTCGTCATGCAGAAGAAGATCGACGAGGCGAGCAGCGCCATCGGAGCCTGGCTCAAGGCCACCGGCGGGACCAGGGCCACGGAAGCCGAGTCCCTGTACGAGGAGATCCTACGGTTCTCCACGGGCCATGTGCCCAGCCTCCGCGGGCTCGTGGACGTGGCCCGCCTGTCAGGCAAGAGGGAACGCCTCGCCAATGTCCTCGCTGCCCTCGCCGACAACGCCGCCGCGCAGGGGCCCTTCGAAGTTGCCCGAGAAGCCCTGCAGGAGCTCGTCAGCTTCGATCCCAACAACCTCCAGCTGGCCGAAAAGCTCCATGCCGTTGAGCGGAAGATGGGCCTGGCCACACACCCTGGCGGTCAGGCCCCGGCCGTCCCTCAGCCTCCAGGGTCCGACGCGCTCAAGCCTCCTCCTGCGGCCCCGCCGGAGGATCTTGAGGTGATCGTTGAGGAGACGGGCGAGGCCGAGATCGAGATCGAGATGGATGATCTCAGGATCGAGCCCGTGGATGTAACGGCCTCCTTCTCTAAATCCGCATCTCCCCCGGCGGGGCCGGTTGGGGCGGAGGTCTCCGAGGCACCGGAGGAAGAGGAAGAGATCTCCCTTGAGAAACCGACAGATGTTCAGACGCCTCCACCTCTCACCGCCCGCGAGGCCGACGACATCCGGGACCATCTCACGGAGGCCGAGGTCTTTCTGAAGTACGGCCTCGTGGAGAAGGCCATCGCCGAGCTCCAGGGCATTCTCAAGAAGGTGCCCGACCACATCCACGCCCACCAGAAGCTCATCGCCGTGTTCCGCAACCAGAAGAAGACGGACAAGGTCATCCGGCAGATGCTCAAGCTCGCCGCCGTCTTCGCACAGCAGGGGGATGAGGAGAAGAGCGCCCAGCTGGTGGAAGAGGCCAGGGCCCTCGACCCGAGCCACAAGGCCCTCCTGGACTTTGAGAGGGCTTCGGGCGCCTCGGCCATCACCATCGACGTGGAGGGTCTGGAGAAATCCACCAAAGCCGCGGAACCCAAGGCCCCGGCGCCGGCGCCCTCGAAGCCATCCATCGAGCTGGATCTGGAACCCCTCGTCTCGGTGTCTCAATCCCCCGCGGAGTCCGAGGAAATCCTCCTCCCCACGGAGGAGGAGGTTCCCGCGGCCGGCATCCCCTTGGGCGAGCTAAGGGCCGTCCAGGAGGAGGACCTCGCACCGGTGGCGGAAGCTCTGGGAGTTCCGGCCATCGATGAAAACCTCGAGCTCGACGTGGAAGAGGCCTTCAAGGACCAGCCCGCGACTTCCGCCGCGGAGCTGGCGGAGCACCTGGAGGAAGCCGAGTTCTACCTCAACCAGGAACTTTTCGGAGAGGCCCAGCGGGCTCTCCACGTACTAGAGGAGAACTGGCCGGACGAGCCGCGGGTGAAGCGCTTCGCCGAGAAGCTCCACCGCGCGGCCCCGGCCACGGCCGAGGCGGCACAACCCCCGGAGTCCCCGGATGAGCTGCCCATGGTGGTCTCGGGACCGCTGGCCGAGGAGCCGCGGATCCTCTTGGAGGATGAGCCGATCTTCGAGGCCTCCCGGGCCGAGGCGCACGATAGCGGGGACGAGGCCGTGCCCGACGGAAAGGAACTCTCCTTCGAGGAGCCCGTCGTCGCGGAGCCCCTTCTCGATGAGCCCGCCCAGCCTGCCGGCGCGCAACCTGAGAAGGCCGGAGCCGCCGATACCGGAACAGCATCCCGCGGCCGCGCCCGGATGAAGGTCTCCGTGAAGGACATCCTGCCCGAGGAAACGGAGCCGAAGGCGGAGGAAGGCCTTTTCAAAGAGAACGAGTACTACGACCTGGCCTCGGAGCTCGGGGCCGCCCTGGAGGGGCTTCAGGCGCCGGAGGAATCCCTCTTCGAGGAGGAAGCCAAGTCCCCCGAGGAGATGTCCTTCGAGGAGGTCTTCGAGGAGTTCAAGAAGGGCGTCGAGAAGAAGGTCAGCGAGGAGGACTATGCCACCCATTACAACCTTGGCATAGCCTACAAGGAGATGGAGCTGCTGGACGAAGCCATCGGCGAGTTCCAGCTCGCGGCCCGGTCTCCCCAGTTCTTCGTCGAGTGCTGTTCCATGCTGGGCATCTGCTTCCGGCAAAAGGGCCTCACCGAGCTGGCCGAAAAATGGTACCGGAAGGGCATCGCCGCCCCGGGCTTTGCCGACGAGGTCTACGTGGGGCTCAAGTATGACCTGGCCGACACCCTCGCCGAACAGGGACGGGGCGAAGAGGCCAATGACCTCTTCAAAGAGGTGTACGCCATCCAGGCCAGCTACCGCGACGTCAAGGACCGCATCAAGCAGATGGACTAGGGCGTGTTCACACTTCCCATGCCGGAGGACGTTGGGACGGAGGCAGCACTTCAATTGCAGGGCGGGCCGGCCAGCGCCGTTGGCGCTCGGCTCCGGACGGCGGGCGCCGGTCCGAAAGGCAC
>JAKAJA010000125.1 GCA_021814085.1 Acidobacteriota bacterium
TTTCAGGCTGGGGTTCCTGGACGGTGTCCCGGGGGCCATCGCCGCCTTCCTCGGTGTTTACGGCGTCTTTTTCAAGTACGCCAAGCTATGGGACATGGGGAGGAGGGGAAAGTGCTGAGTGCTGAGTGCTGAGTGCTGAGGACTGAATCTCGAAAGCGAGCGTGAATTCCCGCGGTTTCCTTGACTTTCCACAGCCGCCAAGTCCATAATTTCTCCATGAAACGCTTGCACCATGAGGGCTTCGGCCCTGTGCTCCGCACCTTAATCTTCCTCGCGACCTTTATTGCTGGTCTTCATTCCGTGGCGGCCGCGGCACAGGAGGTCGCCCGGATCCGTCTGGACAAGCCCATCCACCCCATCACGGCGGAATACGTGGTGCAGGCCGTGGCGGAGGCCAACGCCAAGGGTGCCGGCGTGATTCTCCTCGTGATCGACACTCCGGGGGGATACGTGACCTCCGTGGAGTCCATCCAGCGTGCCATCCTGGAGTCCCGCGTCCCCGTCGTGGCCTACATATCCCCCGCCGGAGCCCGTGCCGCATCGGGCGGGGCCTTCGTTGCCCTGGCCTGCGACCTCATCGCCATGGCCCCCGGCACTACCATTGGCTCGGCCCATCCCGTGAGCGGGCTCCCCATCCCCATGCCCACCCAGCCGGCGGTTCCAGGCCAGGGGGAGGGCGGCAAGGCCGAGAGCCCCCAGGCCAAGGAAGCCGAAGTGGGCATGCAGAAGATGGTCAACGACCTGGCCGCCCACATGCGGTCACTGGCGGCTAACCGGGGACGCAATCCCGAACTGGCCGAGAAGATGGTGCGGGAGAGCATCTCCCTCACGGAGCAGGAGGCCCTCAAGGGCGGCGTCATCGAACTCGTGGCCAAGAACGAGGGCCAGGTCTTGGATTTCCTCCGCGCACATCCCGTCAAGCGCTTCGACGGCCGCACCCAGACGGTCCAGCTTGCCGCCTCGGCCGTCCCCGTGGATATCCCCATGACGAGCCGGCAGCGGTTTCTCTCGGCCCTCGCCGAGCCGTCCCTGGCCTATGTCCTGTTCCTCCTGGGCGTCCTGGGCCTCTTCGTGGAGTTCAAGAGTCCGGGGCTCATCTTCCCCGGGATCCTCGGCGGGATCTTCATCCTGCTCTATCTCATGTCCATCCCGCTCCTGCCCGTGAACGTGGTGGGCCTCCTCCTCATCCTTCTAGCCCTCGTCTTCTTCATCTTGGAGGTTAAGGTGGTATCCTATGGCATGTTGGCCATAGGAGGTCTCGTGTCCCTGGTGATCGGCAGCTTGGTCCTTTACAGCGACGCTCCCGTTCCAGAGCTCGGGCTCTCCATCTTCGTCGTCCTTCCCGTGGCGCTGGTCTTCGGCGGCATCCTCGTCTTCCTCCTCACCCTGGCGGCCAGGGCCTTCAGGGAGCCGGTGATCACGGGCGACGAGGCCCTCATCGGCCAGGAGGGGGAAGTGCGGGAGGCCATCGACCCGCCCAAGGAGGGCAAGGTCTTCCTCCTGGGCGAATACTGGAACGCTCGGTGTGACCGGCCCGTGGGAAAGGGCCGGAAAGTGAAGGTGGCGTCCCGCCACGGCATGGTGCTCCGGGTTGTACCCCTTGAGGAGGGTGGGCCATGATTCAGACGATCGCGACGATTGGACTGTTCCCCGTGATGGCGGTTCTCGTCATCTTCTTCGGCTGGCTCTTCTCGTGCATCAACATCTTGAACGAGTACGAGCGAGGCGTCATCTTCCGCCTGGGCCGCGTCCTTCCCACCCCCAAGGGGCCGGGCCTCATCTTCGTGTTCAAGCCCTTTGACCGCATCGTTCGGGTGGCCTTGCGGACCATCGTCCTCGACGTGCCACCGCAGGATGTCATCACCAAGGACAACGTGTCCGTCAAGGTCAACGCGGTGGTCTACTTCCGCGCGGTTGACCCGCTCAGGGCGATCCTCCAAGTGGAAAACTACATCTACGCCACCTCCCAGCTCTCCCAGACCACCCTCCGGTCCATCCTCGGCCAAGCGTCCCTCGACGAACTGCTGTCGGAGCGCGACAAGCTCAGCGCCGAGCTCCAGACCGTCATCGACCAGCACACCGACCCGTGGGGCATCAAGGTGACGCAGGTGGCGATCAAGCAGGTGGACCTTCCCCAGGACATGCAGCGCGCCATGGCCCTCCAGGCACAGGCCGAGCGCGAGAAGCGGGCCAAGATCATCAACGCCGACGGCGAGTTCCAGGCCTCCAAGCAGCTCTCCGAAGCCGCCGCGGTCCTGGCCGAGAACCCGCTGACCATCCAACTGCGCTACCTCCAGACCCTCACGCAGATCGGCTCGGAGAACAGCACCACGGTTGTATTCCCCATCCCCATTGAGCTCCTCTCGCTCCTGGGGAAGAAGCCGCAGTAGGCCGGGGCCGCCGCGCGGCCATCCGGCATCCCGCGACGCCCCTCGGGGGACCATGGGAACCAAGGCCCCCAGGCAGTAATCACCAGGTGGGATAGGATGGGGCTCATGCAGAAGACCAGGCGCATCCCCGCCAACCTTGAGCTGACGATCTACAAGGATCTGGCCAGAACGTTCCGGTCCTTCGACCTGGCCACCGTCGCCGAGGAGATCCTCAAATCGCTGCAGAAGGCCCTGCACGCCGATTTCGGCACGCTCATGATCCTGTCCGAGCACGGGCAGTACGTGGAGCGCCTGTTCCGGGCGGGGTTCAGTCCGGACAAACACGCCGTGGACCGATTCGGCCTCACCAAGAGCGAGATCGAAGCCCTTATCCGGGATATGATTCCCAAGATGCGGGAGTTCCCCCCCGGAACGGAAGGCGGCGCCCCCGTGGTGGACGGCCAGGCCGTCGGCCTCCTCGCCATGTTCCCCCTCCAGCTCGTTTACGACTATTCGGCCCTCCTCCTCCTGGCGGTGAAGGAGTCCAACCTGGCCGATACCTACCTCAACAGCGAGGGCTTCAGGATCCTCGAGGGAATCCTGGGGGACCACGGCTTCTCGCTCAAGAACGCATTGACCGTCCGGCGGCTCAACGAGCTCATCACGAAGGACGACCTCACCCTCTCCTACAACAGGCGGTTTTTCGAGGAGTACCTCCTCGAGGAGCTCGAGCGGGCCCGGCGCTACAACAAGCCCGTCTCCCTCATCTTCCTCGATCTGGACGGCCTGAGGGAGGTGAACAACCGCTTCGGACACGCCCTCGGGAGCCGGACCCTGCAAGAAGCCGCGGCCCGTATCATGAACGCCGTGCGAACCATCGACAAGGTTGTACGATACGGCGGCGACGAGTTCTGCATCATCCTCCCGGAGACGGAATCCAAGGGGGCCCTCGAAGTGGCTGAACGCGTCCGCCAGCGCATAGCGGCCACCCCGTTCCTCATGGAAGAGACGGGCGGCATCGAGATCACGGGCTCCTTCGGCGTGGCCTCCTACCCCACCCATGCCATCACCAAGGAGGAACTCGTCGCCAAGGCCGACGAGGCCATGTACCGGATCAAGGCCCAGAACAAGAACGACATCTCCCTCGCCCAGCCCTTGAAGCGGTTCCCATGAACGAAGGCGTCGTCCTCTCCGGGAACCTCACGGAAATCCGCCTTCCCACCCTCCTCATGTCGCTCTACCGCGACAGGGAGACGGGAGTTCTCACCCTCGAGGACTCCCGCTACAAGAAGGCGCTCTACATCAAGGAGGGCCAGGTCGTTTACGCCACGAGCTCGGACCTGGACGAGCGCCTCGGGGAGTGCCTGTTGCGGCGAGGCATCATCACGCTCCAGCAGTACGAGGCCTCCGTCGAGGAACTCATCCTGGGGCGCCAGCAGGGACGTGCCCTCGTGGATATGGGGGCCATCACCCCAAGTGAGCTGGTGGAGAGCGTGACCCAGCAACTCTACGACGTCATGTTCTCCCTGTTCCATTTCAAGACCGGGACCTACACGCTCGAACTGGCACCCTTCTCCACCCTCGAGATGATCACCATTGCCATCGACATCCCATCTGTCATCTACAAGGGCATGAGCCGGAAGACCTCATGGAACGAGATGCGGCCCATGGTGGGGAACCCGTCCTTCCGGCTGAGGACCGCGGTCGACCAGCCCGCCTTCGTGGCGGACCTGGAGCTCAACCCGGACCACGAGCACCTTCTGCGCATCGCCAGGGGCGGCCTGCCCATCTCCTCCATCCTGGAGGCCAGCTACCTCAGCCAGTTCGACACGCTTCGCGCGCTTTGGATATTCCTCACCCTCGGCCTCATGGAGCGCGAGGACCCCAAGACGAAGGCCCGCTACGAGGCGGCCCAGCACGCGGAGACGGTGATCGAGCGGTACAACGAGGTCTACACGTTCCTCTATCACCAGCTCGCCCCAGACAACCTGAACAACCTCGAACTCATGATCCACGACCTCGCCAAGTCGCACCCGGCCCTCGCCGCCAACCAGCTCGACCTGGCCCGGTTCGGCCGATTGGACGTGGATCAGGCCCTGGTGGCCGTTCGTACTATTCCCGAGGCCGAGCGAATGGCCACCCTGCAGTCCTTCCTGGAGGAGGCTCTCTACGCTCTCGTCCTGGAGTGCGACAGGCGGCTCGCACCCGCCAAGCGAGTGGCGGTGCACGACTACATCCGAAGGATGTCCAGTCCCCAGGGGGGAGGTGGCGCATGAGCAACACAAACAGCGGAAGCCCCGCCCTGAGGCAACTCCTGTGGATCGCCGCGGGAGTGGCGGCGCTCACTCTCCTGGTCGTTGCCGCGTCCTGGCTCTTTTCACCTCGGCCGGTTCCGGGCGAGGCGGGAGAGGGCCGCGTGGCGGCACCCATCAAGGAAGACCACATCCAGCGCCAGACATTCGCACCAGAAACCCCCGCGGCAGGATCCGGACGATCGCCCGCCACGCCCGCGCCCCCCGTCCCGCCGGACGCCACATCTTCGGAACCGGCCCAAGAACCGGCCCCTTCCGTGGAACCCCTGGTGGAAGAACCTAAGGCGGCCCATCCAAGTACCCCCCCCGTGACTTTCAGGCCCGAAACCTCCGGACCCGCCAAGCGCGATGCCCCTGCCCCGAAGATCGAGGCGAGACCAGCCACACCCGCATCGGCGGGCCGGTTCGGCGTCCAGGTGGGGGCCTTCGGCGAGATGGCCAAGGCCAAGGAGATTGCCGCGCGCATGGAATCGAACCACTACAAGGCGACCATTCTGGCCCGGGATGGGAAGTATAAGGTCCTGGCGACGGGGTTTCTGGACCGAGCCTCGGCCGAGAAGGCCCAGGGCGCCCTGAGCAAGGCAGGGATCAAAGATCCCTTCATCGTCCCGCTGGAGTAGGCCATGAAAAGACCTTCCAAGAATTCGGGCATCGAAGCCCAGTTGCGCGCACTCGAGGATATCGTGAAGAAGTTGGAAGACGGCTCTCTTCCCCTCGAAGAGAGCCTGGTCCTATTCGAACGGGGAATCTCTCTGAGCCGGGACCTGCAGTCCTCCCTCCAGGCCGCCTCCCTGAAGGTCACGCGCCTCCTCGAGGGCGATCCCCTTCGCGAGGAACCCATCGAGGATGCTCCCCCCGGCGGCAGGGAGAGGGATCCCTCTTGACTCCCCAGATCATCCGCCGCTGGGCCCCCGAGATCGAGGGAGCCCTCGACGTGCTCCTTCCTTCCCCCAGCCGCGAGCCCAAGGCCCTGCACGAAGCCATGCGCTACAGTGTCATGGCGGGAGGGAAGAGGCTCCGGCCCATCCTGGCCCTCGCCGGATACGAGGCCTGTGGGGGCGTGGAGACGGAAGCGGTCCTCAGGGCGGCTTGCGCCCTTGAACTCTTCCACACCTACAGTCTCATTCATGACGACCTGCCCGCCATGGACGACGACGATCTTCGCCGAGGAAAACCTACCTGTCACAAGGTGTACGGGGAGGCCCTCGCCATCCTCGCGGGCGACGCCCTCCAAACCCTGGGCGCCTATCTCCTA
>JAKAJA010000126.1 GCA_021814085.1 Acidobacteriota bacterium
GAATACCTCGCCTACGGGACGATGGAAGGGCAGGCGACGGCCGCGGGCAAGGTCGTCATCGGGGCGGACGAGAGCCACCTCGAAGGGGCCCTCGCGCTCAAGGATTATTCCTTCGTTTCGGAAGACAGGTCCTTCAGGATCAAGGGGGCCAACGGAACCATCCCCCTCCTCGTTCAGCTGAAGGGGCAGGAAGGCCAATTCAGAGGGTTCGCAAGCCTGTCCAGATCCACATCCCCGGCCGTATTCAAGGGACTGGGAGAGACGCCGGAGGGTTCGTCCTCCCTGACGATAGACCGGCTCCGGTTCAGCGTATTCTTCGCGGAAAAGCTCCGCCTCTCAACCGGCACCACGGACGGCGCTGTATGGGGGCGGCTTACGGAAGGCAGCATCTGGGGTGGGGCCATGAGGGGGCAGGCCCGCCTGTATATTGGCCAGGAGGGGATGCGATACGCAGGGCAAGTCCTGCTCAACGACGCCAGTCTGAAAGCCTTCTGCGAACAGTCGGGGGCGCTCAGGGGCTTCATCGAGGGACGCTTCAACGGGGGCCTGACCTTTGGGGGAGACAACGAGGGGCTGGGCCAGGTGAAGGCCCTGGCGGACCTCTGGGCCCTGGACGAAGCGGAAGAGCCCCGGGTCATCTCCAGGGACTTCCTCATAAAAATGGGAGGAGAGAACATCCGGCGGCTCATCCACAGCGACATCTTGGAATACGACCAGGCGAGCCTAAGGTGCGGCCTTACAGGCGGAATCCTGACCGTCTACGAGCTGGACCTCTCCCACAAGGCCAACCCCGTAAAAGCCCTGGTGAGGAAAGACGTCTCCTTCGAGGTGAGGGTGCCGCAGAGGAACAGCATCGCTGTGCAGCAGCTCATGGGCCACATCAAGGACCTGGAGGCCCGATCATCGGGTTCCGTACAGCCGCCGTCGCAGAAAAAGAAGAAGCACAAGTGATGAGGTGGATTGAAGCCCGATTCAGTCATGGGCGGGAGGCCCGCCGGGCCAAGAAGCCCCAGTGCGGCCAGTGTGCCCTGGCCCGAACGTGCCCCGAAGCGGGTGTCGGCCACGTTCTGCGGGCACCCGTCAGCATCAGGATGAAATAAATCTGGTCTTCTGGACGTGTACATGACGACAGGAGGGTTTGATGACCGGCCGAATCTATGACGATATCTCGGAAACCATCGGAAGGACTCCCCTCGTTCGCCTCAACCGTCTGGTTGAGGCCGGCATGGCCGAAGTCTGTGTCAAGCTCGAATTCTTCAATCCTGGGGGCAGCGTCAAAGACAGGATTGGTCTCTCCATGTTGCACGATGCCGTGATGTCCGGTGCCCTCAAGCCAGGTATGCGGGTCGTCGAGTCCACTTCCGGCAACACGGGAATCGCGCTCGCCATGGTGGCGGCTCAGATGGGATACCCCCTCACCCTCGTCATGCCCGAGACCATGAGCCTCGAGAGGCGCAGGCTCCTTCAGGCCTATGGCGCGAGGCTAGTCCTGACCCCTGGATCGAAGGGGATGAAGGGCGCCATCGCGGTGGCGGAGCGCATGGTCAAAGAGACGCCTGGGACCTTCATGCCCTCCCAGTTCGACAATCCAGCCAACCCTTGGATCCACAGAAACACGACCGCGCTGGAGGTGCTGGGCGATACGGACGGACGATTGGACGCCTTTGTGGCCGGTGTGGGCACGGGGGGGACGCTATCGGGGGTGGGCCAGATGGTTCGCGCGGCTCTGGGCAAGGACGTGCTCATGGTGGCAGTGGAACCGGCCGATTCTCCGGTCCTCTCCGGGGGGCCGCCTGGACCTCACAAAATCCAGGGGCTGGGCGCGGGGTTCGTCCCGAAGAACTATGACTCCGCCGTGGTGGACCGCGTGGTGCGGGTGAGCTACGACGACAGCTGCGACACGGCCCGGCGACTCGCGCGCGAGGAGGGGATCCTCGCGGGCATCAGCTCCGGGGGCATCCTCCATGCGGCGCTCCAGGTGGCGAGGGAGCTAGGGCCCGGAAAGCGCGTCGTGAGCGTGGTCTGCGACAACGGCGAGCGGTATCTCTCCACGCCCCTCTTTCCCTACGAAGAGCCGCCCGTAATCGAGCCCGCCTGATTCGACTCGGGCCCTTGTCATTTAGGGCATCTAGACCTAGACTGCCCATAGAGACCCGTGGGAGGAGTCCGGCGTGTGCGCCCGGCTTGCCCTCCCGCCGGGAGGTCTACCTTGTGGGGGCGATCCCGAGGGGTCGCGAGGAGACGATGGGCAAGCGCATCCTTGTGGTGGAAAGCGGCATTCCGGTCGTACCCTTCGAGCAGGGCCTGCTCCTGCGGAAAGAGCACGAGCTCTTCCGGGCGTCCACCGCGGCCGAGACCCTCGAGAAGGTGCAGGCGATCGTGCCGAACCTGGTGGTCCTCGACGATCATCTCTCCGACATGTCCGCGCGCGAGGTGGTCAGGAAGATCAGGGAGCTGCCGGGGGGTAAACACCTGAGCATCCTCCTGCTCGGTGGAGACGACCAGCCCGTGGAGGGTGTCAACCTTACCATTCCCAAGCCCGTCGTAGGGGCAGATTTTAACTTGGCCTGCCAGCGGCTGCTGTCCATCGAGGCCCGGAAAGACGCCCGCCTGCTCGTCTACGTCAACGTGCAGGGATTTCACCAGAACAATATGTTTCTCTGCAACTCCTTGAACCTGAGCGCTTCGGGAATCCTCATCTTGACGGCCCGAAAGATGAAAGTTGGCGAGGCGGTCCAGCTCCAGATCACCCTCCCGAGGGAGCGCGAGAAGATCAAGGTAGTAGGCCTGGTGGTCCGCGAGGCCTCTGAGGTGGATTCGAGGCTCAACTCCTATGGGTTGGCCTTCCAGGACCTTTCCGCCGACGAGCGCGAGCGCCTCAGGGCCTACGTGGAAGAGGAGCGCACCCGCAACGCGTCCCTATCCCAATAAGCCTCGTCTCTTAGGGCCCATCCGCAAATAGACCCTTAATACCTGCAATCTGTCTCTCTTCTTCGTGACTCGCTCGGAAGGCGGGCGCTTCTTAGCCCGAGAGCTCTTTCAGCGCCAGCCGCAGGAGAGCCTGGATGGGCGCTTCGGGGGCCATCTCCCGGGCCCTGTTGAGGGCCTGCCGGGCGTGTTGGGGCTTGTAGCCGAGGTTTTCGAGCGCGACAGCGGCGTCGGCGAGGTCCCGGGGGAGGGCATCTGCGGGGGATGGCAGGGCGGAGACCCCGGAGAGCGAGAGGTCGTCGAGCTTTTCTTTGAGTTCGAGACAGATGCGCTCGGCGGTCTTTTTGCCCACGCGGGGGGTGCCCTGGAGGCGGCGGGTGTCGCCGCCCCGAATGGCCTTGATGAGTTCTTCCATGGTGAACCCCGAGAGGACGGCGAGGGCGGTCATGGGACCGACGCCCTGGACGGCGATGAGCTTCCTGAACATGGACCTCTCCTCCCGGCTCAAGAAACCGAAGAGGAGGATGGCATCGGCCCGGACCTCCGTGTGGATGAACAGATCGACGGAGTCGCCGTCGAGACGGGCAAAGGTCGAGACGGGCACGGCCACCGAATAGCCCACCCCCCCTGCGTCCACGACCAGGCTCGAAGGCTCCTTCTCAAGCAATTTGCCACGCAGTCGGCCGATCACGTTTTCCCTCCCGCGGGGAAGCGGAGCTCCCGGTTCAAGGCGCAGATGGCGAGGGCCAGCGCATCCGCGGCATCGTGGGGCTTGGGCACGACCTTCAGGCCCAAGATGGCCTTCACCATGAACTGGACCTGGGCCTTGTCGGCGTGGCCGTGGCCCGTCACCGCTGCCTTGACGGTGTTCGGGGCAAGTTCGACCACCGGGACGCCTTCTTCGGCGGCGGCAACCATCACGGCCCCCCTCACCTGCCCGAGCTTGAGAGCGCTCTGGACGTTCTGGGAGACAAAGACCTCTTCGAGGGCGAGAAGGTCCGGGCGGAAACGGGACATGACCTCACGGAGTTTCCCGTGGATCAAAGCGAGCCGCTCGGGGTGGGGCGTCTTGGGGTCGTTGCGGATGGCGCCGTACTCCAGAGCCTTGTGAAGGCCTCCTTCCGACTTCACCACCGCGTAGCCCGTGGAGAGGGAGCCGGAGTCCACACCGAGGGCTATCATGGGCGTGGGGGCCGAAAAGGGGAGTCGCTCTGTCCCGACCGAGGCCCGCGTCTCAACCCTGGAAGGCCTCCATATCCTTCTCGTCCATGTCGAAGTTGGCCCAGACGTTCTGGACGTCGTCGTTGTCCTCGAGGGCATCGATGAGCTTGAGGAGCCCCCTGCCCTGATCGCCGGCCAGCTTCGTGGTGATGGTGGGGTTGTAGACGGCCTTCACGGAAGCCACTGGAAGGCCCGCCTTGCCGAGTGCTTCGTTAACGGGGTGCATGTCCTCGAAGGCCGTGACGATGATGAACTCGCCTTCCTCGCTCTGCACGTCTTCTGCCCCGGCCTCGATGGCGGCCTCGAATACTTTCTCTTCCGTGAGGCCCTCGCCCTTGACGATGATCTCCCCCTGGCGGGTGAACATCCGGGCGACGCATCCCTGGAGCCCCAGGTTTCCGCCGTACTTGGCGAAAATGTGGCGGATCTCACCTGTGGTGCGGTTCCTATTGTCCGTGGTGCCTTCCACGAGGATGGCCACGCCGTTGGGGCCGAACCCCTCGTAGATCACCTCTTCGATCTGGGTGTCGCCTTCCGCGCCGGTCCCCCTGGCGATGGCCCGCTTGATGTTGTCGTTGGGCATATTGATGGCTCGCCCGGCCAGGATGGCCGCCCGAAGGCGAGGGTTGCCGTCGGGATCGCCGCCGCCGAGTTTAGCGGCGATGATGATTTCCTTGGCGATCTTCGTGAACATATTGCCGCGCTTGGCGTCCTGGGAACCCTTGCGCGCTTTGATGTTAGCCCATTTGCTATGACCGGACATACTTCACCCTCCAAGCCCTTAATTCTAGCATATTTAGCGGCGGATCGGGTAGTGCTATGCAATCCCCTTGACCGGATAGGAGAGGGCGCCTTTGAGCTTGAAGAGGTCACCGTCCCTCGGGACAAGCCTGACCTTGGTCTTCATGGTCTCGGGATCGACAAGGTCGGAGAAGGGGACCGCCCGGATGTCCAAGTTCTCGGCGACGCTCACCATGTGCCCGAAGCGGCCCTCGCTGAAAAGTCTCCACGCGCCATGTCCCAGCATGGATCCCAGGACAACGTCGAAGGCCGTGGGCTCGGCGCACCGGGTCTCGTAGCCCACCTGCTTGGGGTTGATCTTCTTTTCCTTCCCCGTGCGCGCCTTGTAGAGTGCCATGGTCTTCTCGGCGAGGGTGCGACAGAGCTCGGCGCGTCCGTAGTAGACGTTGCCGTGGGCATCCACCTCCTTGGGCTTATGGGCTTCGCCCAGGCGTTCCGCGAGGCCTTCGGCGATGCAGATCAGGCCCGCGCGGCGCCCGTCACGCTCCCTGGCGATGATGAGCCCGGCGAACTTGGAAGCCAGTTCGTCGGGGTCCAGGTCCCCGTCCAAGTCTTCGGCCGCCACGGTGGCGCACGCCTCTCCCGCCACGCCGGCCGCGTAGGTCATCCACCCCGCGCTCCGCCCCATGAGCTCCACGAGGAAGTAGGCGTTGGTGGAATCGGCGTCCGCCTTAAGGTTGAGGAGGGCCTGGCGGGCCACGTCCACGGCGGTCCAATACCCGAAGGTCCACGCGATACCGTAATAATCGTTGTCGATGGTCTTGGGGATGTGGATCGTGGGCATGCCCAGGACGTTCATGAAGTTGGCGGTCTTCAGGGTGTCGTCCCCACCCATGGTGACCAGAGCGGTCGTGCCGATAGACCGCAATGCGGCGATGGAGGCGACGAGCTTGGCGGTCTTACCCGAATCCGCGAGGTCCGCCTTCGACTTTACGTCCTTTCCGGGATTGGCGCGCGCCGATCGGATGAATATGCCGAGCT
>JAKAJA010000127.1 GCA_021814085.1 Acidobacteriota bacterium
CCAACCGGATCTCGAACCCTAGGCCGTTGAGGTTGGCGATGATCTTGGGGTTGCGCTCGCGCCTGGCGCGCCGGACGTATTCGAGCCTCTCCAGCAGGTGCGCCGAGCCTTCGTCGAAGCCGTAGCCGAGGATGTGCATGGTGCCGGGCTGGAGCTCCGCGGAGATCTCCAGGCCCCCGAGGAAGGCCACGCCCTGCCGGGCCGCCTCCTCGCGGGCTTCGGCGAGCCCCGCCACCGTGTCGTGGTCCGTGAGGGCCATGTGGGTCACCCCCGCGGCCTTCACTTGGCGCACGAGCTCGGAGGGACTGAAGGTCCCGTCCGAGCACGTGGAGTGCATGTGCAAATCGATCATCGAAGGGGTCCTTTGATGTCGTGAGTAGGTGAGGAGGTAAGTAGGTGAGTAGGAAAGAAGAAATCTAAGGTTGTAGGATTTGAGCGGGAGCCGGGTTCGCTTTCGCTTTCCCTACTCCCCTACTCTCCTAATCTCCTACTCACGAATCCCAGAGGCCTACCCCAAATACCCCAGATCCCTGAGCCTTTCGGCGACGGCCTTCTCTTCGAGGGCGCCGTAATCGTCGCCCACGACGGCGGGGATGTACCCCAGCATCTCGAGGGTCTTGAGGATGCGGGCGCAGGACTGCTCCGCGGGCTCGTCGCCGGTATGCACGACGCATTCGGGGTTGAGGGGCGCCTCGTAGGGGTCGGAGACCCCCGTGAAGTTCTTGATCTCCCCCGCGAGGGCCTTCTTGTAGAGCCCCTTCACGTCGCGCGCCGTGAGCTTCTCGATGGAGCACTCGCAGTAGGTTTCCACGAAGCCCGCGCGCCCGTCGACGCTGGCGCGGACCTCGTCGCGGACGGCGTGGTAGGGCGAGATGGCCGCGGTGATGGCGCACACGCCGTTGCGGGCCAGGAGGTTGGCCACGTAGCCGATGCGGCGGATGTTGATGTCCCGGTCCTCCTTGGAGAAGCCCAGGCCCTTGGAGAGGTTGGTGCGCACTTCGTCGCCGTCCAGGATCTCCACGGGGATGCCGCGCTCGAGGAGGCGCTCCTCGATCAGCTTCGAGAGCGTGCTCTTGCCGGAGCCCGAAAGACCCGTGAACCAGAGGATGAAGCCTTTTTTCATGGGAACACTCCTTCGAAGGATGCCTATGTTTTCGGGAGCAGGGAGCGGGGAGCGGGGAGCGGATAAATCAAACCCACTCGGAAGCCTCTTCTCTGCAACGCTCCTGCTGGTGACGGATGAGTCCATTGAGCATGAGATTGATCCGATCAACGCGGCCTCTGAGGTCCGCGACTGCCTCTGGAGGAAGTTGTCGGACCTCCTCCGCTATCACAAGCAGAGTGTCCAGTTCACTAAGCGATCCCCGGGCAATAGAATAGAAACGCGCCATCTCGCCCGCCGAACCGCGTCCTGCACCTTCTGCGATATTGGCTGGCACGCTGACAGCGGCCCTCGTCAATTGTGAGATCAAGCCAAACTTCTCATCGCGTGACATGGTTCCGGCCGCAACGTAAATGGCTTTGACTAGGCCGATGGCTTCCTTCCACGCATCGAGCCGTTCGTGCGGATGGGGAGTTCTAGTTTTACCTGCTCCCTGCTCCCCGCTCACCGCTCCCGTCATTCGATGACCTTCCCGATCATATCTTCGGGCACGGGTATGCCGAGGGTGGTGAGTACCGTGGGTGCCACGTCGTAGATGCGGGCGCCCTGGCGCTTGCCGGGCTTCACGCCGGGGCCGTTCAAGATGAACATGCCGTTCTGGGCGTGGTTGGCGTCGTCCGGGCCCGTGTCGTTCTCGAAGACGTGCAGGGCGTCCATGCCCACGCTGCCCGCGCTGCGCCAGGCCAGGTCGCCGAAGTAGACGATGAGGTCCGGGGCCACGTTGTTCACGGTCTTGTAGAGGTCCTCGGGCTTGTGGGCCTTGGTGCCGATGGGGTTGCCCTTCTCGTCGCCCAGGGCCTCGAGCTTGGCCTTGATCATGTCCCGGGTTTTGTCGTAGTCCGCCGCCTCGATGATGCCCTGAGGCTCCCGGCCCTTCACGTTCATGAAGATGCGCGAGTAGTAGCCGCCCTCGCCCCAGCAAACCGTCTTGGACCAGTCGATGTCCGAGGTCTTGAGCTTCCTCTGCTTGGTGGGCTTCTCCTTGAGGGTGAGGAGCCCCTCGCGCATGAAAAACTCGTTCACGCACACGGCCCCGGCCATGGTGCGGGCGCCGTGGTCCGACACCACCCAGATCTGTGTGTCCTTGGGCAGGAGGGGCAGGACGGTGCCGATCTGCTCGTCCACGTACTTGTAGTAGTCGCGGATGGCGAACTCGAACTTGTGCCCCTTCTCGTAGAGGCGGTGGTTCACGTCGTGGTAGCGCCAGTAGGCGTGGTGGATGCGGTCCACCCCCATCTCCACGAAGATGAAGAAGTCCCACTCCTTGGTCCTGACCCAGTCCCTAACGACCTTGAAGCGCCTCCGCGTCATGACGTAGATCTGCTCCAGGAGCGCGTCCTTGTCGTCCGTGCGGAACTCTTTCACGTCGATGATGTAGTCCCCCTCGGCGAGGCGGTCCAGCTCGTGCTTGGCCTCGTCGGGCCAGGTGTACTGGTGGTCCTTGTCGGGGGTGAGGAAGCACCCCACGAGGGTCCCGTTGAGGGGCTTGGGGGGGTAGGTCTGGGGCACGCCCAGGACGACCGAGCTCTTGCGGTGGCGGCTCAGGATCTGCCAGAGGGTCTTCTCCTTGACGTAGGCCGCGTTGGCAAAGTAGAGCTCGTCGTAGTCGTAGGATTTGCGGTTGCGGAACCCGTAGAAGCCCAGGGTCCCGGGATCCTTGCTCGTCATCATGGCAGTCCAGGCGGGGACGGTGATGGGGGGGTCGGTGGAGCGCAACTCGCCCCAGGCCCCGCCGTCGGCGAGCCTGGCCAGGTTGGGCAGCTCGTCGCGCCACTGCTCGAAGACGAGCTGCGGCGCCATGCAGTCCATGCCGAAGATGAAGACGCGATCGGATCTCATGCGAGGGGTCCTTTCGTTAAAAGACGGGAGCGGGGAGCGGGGAGCGGGGAGCAGGAAGCAGGGAGTAGGCAGGGATTGGTCCGCTCTTTTCGCTCCCCGCTCCCTGCTACCGGCTCCCGGTCTTTCTTACAGATACCCCATACTCTTCAGCCGCTTCCGTATGGCCTCGACCTCCTGCGCCGAGAGGGCCCCCTCCATGTCGCCCTTCTGGTGGGCCACGATGTCGCGCAGGATGTAGACGACGAACTCCGTGACCGACGCGAAGCCCGTGCCTTCTATGAGCTGGGTGAGTCGCCGGTAAAGGGGTCTCGGAATCTTGAGAGTTACACGTGGCTCCATTAGCACTCCGTACAGAGGTATTGTCAGGGCCAAATTTTTTTATGTCAAGGGGGGGGCAACGCGGACGGTCGGGCTGAGGTCATGGGTTCCGGTGGCCCGGATGGAGAGCCCTAGTTCAACCCGCCGATCTTGTTGCTGAACTCCCGGAAGCGCGCGATGACCTCCTGCTCATGCCGGGCCTCGTCTTGGGCCATGGACTTGAGCAGTTCCTTGAGGACGGGGTCGTCGCACATGCTGGCCGCCTCCTCGTAGCGCAGGCGTGCCTGGCGCTCGGCCTCCGCAGCCTCCTGGAAGATTTCGGCGAGCCTCTCCATTCGGTGGGTCATGGGATCTCCTTTCGGGAGCGGGGAGCGGGGAGCGGGGAGCCGGGAGAACACCCCTCCGCGATCTCGAGCGCCGTCCTTTCCCGGCTACCTGCTCCCTGCTCCCAAGTTCTTACCGAACTCGTTCAATACCGCGAAATACGGCCCGATGCTGGGGATGAAGTGCCGCTCGTGCCTGCTGTGGGGGCCGATGCCGCTCTGGCCCCAGACGACGGCGTTCCCGCCCGGGGCGAAGCGGGCGGACGTGCCCGCCAGCTTCCTGCCGAGCCTGGGCTCGTTGCCCGAGATGCGCCGGGCCGCCTCCAAGAGGTGCCCCAGGTAGGGATTGTCCATGGGGCAGGCCACGCCGCCCTCCGTCACATCCATTTGGAGGTCGAGACCCCGCTCACCGCAGTAGGCACGCAGGGTGGACAGGAGCTCCTCCGCCGAATCCTCGGGGATGGGGCGCACCTCGATGCCCAAAACCCCCTCGGGGGGCGTGATGTTGTAGATCCCCGGCTCCCCGCAGGTCATGAATGGGAAGCGCATCCCTGTGACCCACCCGTCGCCGGCCTTGAGGGTGAGAGCCTCTCCCAGGATGCGCTGGAGGTCGCCCCGGGCCTCGATGAGGCGCTCGGACATGTCCCGCGCGGCCCCGCCCATGCCCGTGTGCTCCCGCTCGCCGCGGGCCACGATGCGGGCCCGGACCACGCCGCGGTTGGCCACGCAGATCTCGCCGAAGAGCTCGTCGCCCCTCTCGCCGGTGCGCTCCCCCAGGGTCATGAACTCGGGGGCCCACCCCGCCTCCTGCCGGAGGTCCTCCAGGACCTGGGGCGTGCCGTAGGGTTCCGACTCGCCGTTCTCCTCGTTGCCCACGAAGAGGAGGTTCACGGGCGGGTAAGGCGGTCCCGCTTTCAGGGTCCGGCGCATCCAGACCATGTCCGTGGCCACCACGGTCTTCATGTCGGCGGCGCCGCGGGCCCACAGGTAATCGCCTTCCACGCGGGGCTCGAACTGGCTGTCGTTGGGGTCGGGCTCCACCACGTCGAAGTGGCCGCCCAGGGTGACCGGGGCCAGGAGGGCGCCGGGGAAGCCGGCGAGGACCGAGGGATACTTGCCCCCCTCGAAGAGCCGCACGAGCGCCCCCGCGTCGCGCAGGGTGCCCGCCAGGAACCGGGCGCATCGCCAGACCTCGTCGAGCCGCTCCCTGGGGCAGTTGGTGACGGAGGGGATGCGGCACAGGGCCTGGGAAAGGGCCAGGGTCTCGGCCACGGGGTCCTCCCCCGCTTCGACAGCGGCGCGGTCCTCGAAGACCTCGGCGGGAGACTCGGGCCGCTTGGCCTCGGCCTCCCTGTACTTCGCCGCGCGCTCGGCGAGCTTGGCGGCCTCGTCGCCCAGGACCCCGAGGTCCGACAGGGCCTCGGCGAGCTCGTCGCGCAGGAGGGCCTTGCGCCCGTCGAGCCACTCCGCCAGGAGCTCCCGGGGGACCAGGATGTTCCCCGAGGGTGCCGTCTGGGCGCCGCCGAGCCTGTCCCCGAACCACCGGCGGGCCGCCGACGCGGGGTTGGGTGCCCCTTCGGCCATCTCGCGCAGGGGCTCCAGGAGGGCCGTGTAGCCCATGGCCTCGGCCATGGGGGCCAGGTCTTGCAGGGTGGCCCTGAGGAACTCCCTTACGGTGACCTTGCCCCCCGTGAAGGGCTCTTCGACGGATGCCTCCAGGCCCCGGCGCGCGGCCGCGTCCTCGTTCCGACGGGCCCTCGCGATGTCCTCCGCGTCGTAGGCGTAGGCCGCCCCGAAGGCAGGGTCCGCGTAGATGCGGAGCATGAGGACTTCCTTGAAGGCGATCTTGGCCGCCGAGAGGGCGAGGGTGTCGCCGCCCTCGTCGGTGCGCACCTCCACGCGGCTCATGGGGAGGTCCACCCGGGCGCAGAGGTTCTCCACCATGAGCGCCTTTTCGGCCTCCTCCAGGCTCGCGTTCTCCCCGGCCCGGTAGAGGCCCTTGTGGTAGAGCTTGGCGAGCTGTTCGGCGGTGGCCCAGATGTTCCGGTTCACGGGGTCCACGTCGGAGCGGGCGCGGACGGGGGTCCAGTTGTTGGCCCCGAAGCGGACCCCGCGGCGCACCAGGTCGTAGGAGATGCGCAGGTAGTCCTGGTGGCTCGCGTAGAGGTAGGGGACGTCCAGCTCGGGGGGGTTGGGGAAGGTCAGGAGCCGGTTGGAATCGTTTGGCGTGAGGGCCACCGCGGGCTCGCCCTCCACCATCTCCCAG
>JAKAJA010000128.1 GCA_021814085.1 Acidobacteriota bacterium
CCATCTGCCTCGGCCAGGCGGCCTCCATGGCGGCCGTCCTATTGGCGGCCGGCACCAAGGGCAAGCGCTTCGCCCTCCCCAACTCCCGGATCCTCATCCACCAGCCCCTGGGGGGCTTCTCGGGGCAGGCCACGGACGTGGACATCCAGGCGCGGGAGATCCTCCGCGTCCGGGAGAACATGTACGCCATCCTCTCGAAGCACACGGGGCAGCCCGTGGAAACCATCAAAGTCGACTGTGAGAGGGACCACATCATGGTCCCGCAGCAGGCCCTGGACTACGGCATCCTGGACAAGATCCTGACGCACCACGCGGTGGAAGAGAAATAAATGGCCGCACGAGGACATTTCAGCGGTATGATGGGATCGGAGGGCCTGGCATGAGCCGGGGATACGCCGACAACGAGCTTCGATGCAGCTTCTGCAACAAACCCCAACGCGAGGTCAAAAAACTCATCGCGGGGCCCAACGTGTACATCTGCAACGAGTGCGTGGACACGTGCAACGAGATCCTCGTGGAGGATATCGAGAAGGAAGAGAAGACCAAGAACCCGATCCCAAAACCCAAGGAGATCAAGGTTTTTCTCGACGAGTACGTGATCGGCCAGGAGATGGCCAAGAAGCGCATCGCCGTTGCCGTCTACAACCACTACAAGAGAAACCAGCTCAACGGGCGGCGCTCCGACGTGGAGGTGCAGAAGTCCAACATCCTCCTCATCGGCCCCACGGGCACGGGGAAGACCCTGTTGGCCCAGACGCTGGCCAGACTCCTGCGCGTTCCCTTCGCCATCGCCGACGCCACCACCCTCACGGAGGCCGGCTACGTGGGCGAGGACGTGGAAAACATCCTCCTCAAGCTCCTGCAGAACGCCGACGGCGACAAGGCGAGGGCCGAGAAGGGCATCGTCTACATCGACGAGATCGACAAGATCGCCCGCAAGGGGGAGAACCCCTCCATCACCCGCGACGTGTCGGGTGAGGGCGTTCAGCAGGCGCTCCTGAAGATCCTCGAGGGAACCATGGCCAACGTCCCGCCCCAGGGCGGGCGCAAGCACCCCCACCAGGAGTTCATCCAGATCGACACCACGAACATCCTCTTCATCTGCGGCGGCGCCTTCGTGGGCCTGGACAAGGTCATCGAGCGGCGCCTGCACCAGTCCTCCATCGGCTACGGCGGCACGCCCTCCGGCCGGGAGGAGAGCAAGGTGGGCGACCTCCTCTCCAAGGTCCAGCCCCAGGACCTCATGAAGTTCGGCATGATCCCCGAGTTCGTGGGGCGCATCCCCGTGGTGGCGAGCCTCACGGAGCTGGATCTCGACGCCCTCAAGATCATCCTCACGGAGCCTCGGAACGCGCTGGTGAAGCAGTACCAGAAGGTCTTCGACCTGGAGGGCGTGAAGCTCACCTTCACCTCCGAGGCGGTGGAGGAGATCGCTCGCGAAGCCGTGACGCGGGGCGTGGGTGCCCGCGGCCTGCGCATCATCATGGAAGACCTCATGCTGGACCTCATGTACGACATCCCCTCCCAGAACAACGTGAAGGAAGTGGTCATCACGCGAGACGTGGTGCGCTCCAGCGCCAAGCCCATCACCCTGATGGAAAACGCCGGCTGAGCAGCCGGCCTCCAAAGGCAGCCCGATGCAAGACCCGACGTTCTCTTCCCCTCAAGGTCCCGGCGTGGACGTGTTGCCGCTCATCACCCTGAGGGACATGGTCGTATTCCCCCATTCGGTCAAACCCTTCATCGTGGGGCGCCAGGCGTCCCTCGCCGCGGTGGTGGCGGCCAATGCGGCCGACCGCCGCGTGTGCCTGCTCGTTCAGAGGGACCCCCAGGCGGAGGAACCCGGCCCCCAGGGTCTCTACCGGATGGGCGTCGTGGCGCGCATCGTTCAGTCCCTCTCCCTCCCCAACGGGCACGTCAAGCTCCTGGTGGAAGGTGCGGGGCGGGCCGTGGTCCGCGACTTCGTCTCCGACAGCTCCGCACCGTACGTCTCCGTGGAAACGCTGGCGGATCCCGTGGCCGTGATCGCCGAGGAGGAGTCCCTCGTGACCCAGGTGGCGCGGCTCTTCGACGACTTCAGCCGGCGGCACCACGGCGGGCCCGGGGCCGTGACCTCCAACTCCCTGAGCCAGGAGGAGCCGGGACGGTTCGCCGACCAGGTGGCCTCCTACCTCCCCGTACCCACGGAGCAGAAGCAGAAGATCCTCGACGCAGCCGCCGTTCCCGAGCGGCTGCGCCGCGTCAAGAGCCTCCTCGCCGGAGAGGTGGAGAAGCTGAACCTCGACCAGCGCCTCAACAAGGAGGTCGAGAAGCAGATCGAGAAGACCCAGAAGGAATACTACCTCAACGAGAAGATGAAGCTCATCAAGAAGGAGCTCGGGCGGGAAGACAACACGAACGAGATCGAGGAGCTGCGCGAGCGCATCGAGAAGTCGGGCATGAGCCCGACGGCGAAGGAGAAGGCCATCTCCGAGCTCAAGCGCCTCGAACTCATGCCCCCCGTCTCCGCCGAGGCCACCGTCTCCCGCTCCTACATCGACTGGCTCCTGGCCCTGCCCTGGTCCAAGGAGAGCAAGGACAAGCACGACATCGCAAGGGCCCAGAAGGTCCTGGACGAGGACCACTACGGGCTGGAGAAGGTCAAGGAGCGCATCCTCGAGTTCCTCTCCGTGAGGCAGCTCGCCAAGGAGCACAAGGGGTCCATCCTCTGCTTCTCCGGGCCTCCCGGCGTGGGCAAGACCTCCGTGGCCAAATCCATCGCGAGGAGCATGGGGCGCGAATTCGTCCGGCTGAGCCTGGGCGGTGTCCACGACGAGGCGGAGATCAAGGGGCACCGCCGGACCTACATCGGCGCTTTCCCAGGCCAGATCGTCCAGCTCATGAAGCGCGCGGGAACCCGGAACCCCGTCTTCCTCCTCGACGAGGTGGACAAGCTCGGGGCGGACTACCGGGGGGACCCGTCCTCGGCGCTCCTCGAGGTCCTCGATCCGGAGCAGAACAACACCTTCGTGGACCACTACATCGACGCCCCCTTCGACCTGAGCAAGGTCTTCTTCATCACCACGGCCAACGTCACCCACACGATCCCTCCGGCCCTTCTGGACCGCATGGAGGTGATCTCCTTCTCCGGCTATACCCTCCCCGAGAAGCTGGCCATCGCCAAGGGCTACCTCATCCCCAAGCAGCTCAAGAGCCACGGCCTAAAACCGAAGGACCTGCAGTTCTCGGACGGGGCCCTCGCCTTCCTCATCGACGGCTATACGCGGGAGGCCGGTGTCCGCAACCTGGAGCGCGAGGTGGCCTCCCTCTGCCGGAAGGCCGCCCACCGGGTCGTCAAGAGCAAGAAGCGCGAGCCCATGACCCTCACCCCCGAAAAGGTGGAATCCCTCCTCGGCGTGCCGAGGTACAAGGAGCGCAAGGTCCTCAGCTCGGACCAGGCGGGGATCGCCGTGGGCCTAGCCTGGACGCAGAACGGCGGGGACATCCTCCTCATCGAGGCGAGCCTCATGCCGGGTAAGGGGGAGTTCATCCTCACGGGGCAGATGGGCGACGTGATGCAGGAGTCGGCCCGCGCCGCCCTCTCCTTCCTCAGGGGCCGTGCCCAGGACTTCGGCCTGGATCCCGGTTTCATGAAGGAGCAGGACGTGCACATCCACATCCCCGAGGGCTCGGTCCCCAAGGACGGCCCCTCGGCGGGCATCACCATGGCCGTTGCCCTCATCTCGGCCTTCACGGGGATCCCCGTGCGGCACGACGTGGCCATGACCGGCGAGGTCACCCTCCGGGGGAAGGTCCTTCCCATCGGCGGCCTCAAGGAGAAGATCCTCGCCGCCAAGCAGCACGACATCAACGAGGTCCTCCTGCCCGAGGAGAACCGTAAAGACCTGGCGGAAGTACCCGAGAACCTGAGGGAGGGGATGGTCTTCCACCACGTGGACTCGCTCGCCGACGTGATACGGCTGGCCCTGGTCTACGAACCGCTCCGCAAGAACCCTCCGCTCATCGCCGAGCGGAAAGACCCGCAAGCGCTGGAGACACCGCAGGGTTGATCCCGGCCCCGGGGCCGCGCCCACGCGCGGAACCGGATGCCGGATGCGACGTCCCGCCGCACCGGGTAACACGCATCAATCTGGGGATTCCCTCGTCGTCACGGGGGAAGTGGATTTGGGCTTGAAAGGGAGGCGCGGTGAGCGATTTGCAGGTGGAACGGGTCTGCCAGGCCCCGAGCCAGTTCCCGGCGCCCTCCCTCCCGGAGGTGGCCATCATCGGCCGGTCCAACGTGGGAAAATCCTCCCTCATCAACAAGGTCTACCGCCGGAAGGGGCTCATGCGGGTGAGCAACACCCCCGGCCGCACCCAGGCCGTCATCTTCGCCCGGCTCGCGGACAAGGGCTACGTGGTGGACCTGCCCGGGTTCGGCTACGCCAAAGTCCCGCTCGCCGTGAAGGCTTCCTGGGGCAAGCTCGTGGAGGCCTACCTGGCGAGGCCCACCTGCGCCGGCGCGATCCTCCTCGTGGACGTCCGCAGGGACGCGGGGCCAGGAGAGATGAAGATGGTGGATTACTTCCGCCACTACGGGAAGAAATTTTTCGTGGTCATGACCAAGTGCGACAAGGTGTCCCGGGGGCAGTGGAAGCCCCGGGCGCAGGCCTGGGCCAAAGGGTTGGCCCTGGGTCCCGAGGAGACGCCAATCCCCTTTTCCGCCGTGAGCGGCGAGGGGGCAAAAACGATACTGAGGAAGATCGAGGAGAACATGGAGTGAGGGAGCAATGACAAAAGAACGGACGGAAAACCTGGACCTGGCCAAGCTGCACGACATGCCCCCCGCGGAGCTGATCAAGCTCGGCAAGGAGTTCGAGATCGAGAACATCTCGTCCCTCCGGAGGCAGGACCTGATCTTCCAGATCCTCAAGTCGCAGGCGGAGGCCAACGGATTCATCTTCGCCGAGGGGGTCCTCGAGATCCTGCAGGACGGCTTCGGCTTCCTGCGGGCCCCCGAGTACAACTACCTCCCGGGCCCCGACGACATCTACGTGAGCCCGTCGCAGATCAAGAAGTTCGGTCTGCGCACGGGGGACACCATCTCGGGGCAGGTGCGGCCGCCCAAGGAGGGGGAGAAGTACTTCGCCCTCATCAAGGTGGACGCCATCAATTTCGAGAGCACGGGCAAGACGCGCGACCGCATGTGGTTCGACGCCCTCACGCCCATCTACCCCAACCGCCGCATCCGCATGGAGGTGAGCAAGGCGGAGATGTCGGGGAGGGTCCTCGATCTCGTCTCCCCCATCGGCTTCGGCCAGCGCGGGCTCATCGTCGCCCCGCCCCGGACGGGCAAGACCATGCTCCTCCAGGCCATCGCCCACGCCATCACGGCCAACCACCCCGAGGCCTACCTCATCGTCCTCCTCATCGACGAGCGGCCCGAGGAGGTCACGGACATGCAGCGCAACGTCAAGGGCGAGGTGCAGGCCTCCACCTTCGACGAGCCCCCCACGCGCCACGTGCAGGTGGCGGAGATGGTCATGGAGAAGGCCAAGCGACTCGTGGAGCTGGGCCGCGACGTGGTCATCCTCCTGGACTCCATCACCCGCATGGCGCGCGCCTACAACACCGTGACGCCCCCCTCCGGGCGCGTCCTCTCGGGCGGCCTCGACGCCAACGCCCTCCAGAAGCCCAAACGCTTCTTCGGCGCGGCCCGCAACATCGAGGAGGGCGGCTCCCTCACCATCATCGCCACGGCCCTCGTGGACACGGGCTCCCGCATGGACGACGTCATCTTCGAGGAGTTCAAGGGCACGGGCAACATGGAGATCCACCTGGACCGGAAGCTCGTGGACAAGCGCACTTTCCCGGCCATCGACATCAACAAGAGCGGCACCCGCAAGGAG
>JAKAJA010000129.1 GCA_021814085.1 Acidobacteriota bacterium
GCCGTAGAGGTGGACGTCCTTCAGGGTCGTCCGCTGGAAGTGGACCGTGGCCTAGTCTCCCGGGTCGTCATCGGGGCCGGTGAACTCGAGGAAGTAGTCCCCCACCTCCTGGCCGTAGTCGTCCACCACGCGCACCACCATCTGAAGGTACTGGTGGAAGAACCCCTCGTCCCCATCTCCCGCCCCCTGGAATACCTGGGAGCGGAACGGGGCCTCGCGCCCCAAGCGCGCCGTGGTTTCAGAGTAGCCGGCCCACCGGGCCACGAGATCGCTGTAAGCCGCACCCGTGTCGCATGTCAGCGCTTCCAGGAGGAGATCCCCGAGGGCGGGGAAGAAGCCCGCCGCCATGGGGATGTCCACCAACTCGGGATGGATGATGGACCCGTGGGTCCTGTCGGGGAGTGTCACGAAGGCGAGGGGCGAACCTTGCCGGAGGGGCCAATCGGTGAGGGTGGGGGCCTGGTCCAGCGTGAAGTCGAGGGTCGCGCCGCGGGCGTTCAGGTTGGCCGCCGCCACGCGCACCGTCCCGTCCCCGCCGTCCTCGTTCACGGCCTGGCGCAGGAGGTCCGTGTAGGGATGCGAACCCACGAGGACGAACGTGGGGATTCCACCGGGGCCGTAGATGGGTCCCGACGGACCTCCCTCCTGCGTGAAGAGGTCCCGCTTGGCTAAGTCCCACTGGAAGGGCGAGGCGAGCTCGAGTTGCTTGAGCATGCGCTTGCCCGTGTGAAACCAGTTGTCCCACCCCTTCACGAGCCGCCCCAGCATGCTCTGCCCTAGATGGGCCAGGGGCGAGCCGAAGTTGGCGGGGGCGAGCATGACGAGGCGCTTGGCCGGACACGCGGAGACGTTCCCGGCGTAGTGGTCCGCGATCCACCGGCGCGCAACGAGCCCTCCCGTGCTGTGCACGATGAGGGCGAATTCGGGAGCCACGACCCCCGAAGACATCTTGTCTCGGAGGACCGCCTCCATCCGCTTGGCCACGTCCTCCACCCCCACGTCGTCCTGCATGGAGATGTAATCGCCGAGCCACAGTGGAACGGCCTGGTAGCCCTTGGACGCGAGCCACCCGGCGAGGGGCTCGAAGGATTTGGAATCGTCGCTCCACCCGTGAAGGATCACCACCTGGCGCATCGCGTCACCTCCCGGCGGACGGTGAATTCAAGCAAGCTGCCTCCCCAAGGCTACGGCGGCGAACTCAGCCCGAGACGGTGGCCTTGCGCTCGATCTTCCCCCATCCCACGTTGCGCCCCTTGACGGCCGCATACACCGACTTCATGGCCACGAAGTACATGAGCTGGCGGTAGATGAAACGCTGGAGGGGCAGCCAGAGGAGGAGGCTCCATTCCTCGTCCCGCTCCAGAACGAAGGCCAGGACCGACGCCGCAGCGTCCACGGCGAGGAAGATGGCATAGTAGTAAAGGACGTGGAGGAAATCGTGGCTCGAGTCGCTGGCCGGATGGAAGCGCTCCTGCACGACGGCGGAGATGAGGGAGGCCACGACGAAGAGATCGAGCACCGGCGAGATGAGGGGGAAGAAAACCTGGAAGAGGAACACGTTGGGGAGGGCGAAGAGGCCCAGGGCCCCGTACCTAGGGTTGAAGGTGTCCCGGCGGTGCTTCCACGCCGCCTGGAGAGTCCCGTACATCCAGCGGAACCGCTGCCTCAGGAAGTCGCGGACCGTATCGGGGGCCTCCGTGTAGGCCACGGCGCAGTCCTCGTAGGCGACCTTGTAGCCCATCTCCAGGATGGTGAGGGTCAGGTCGGCGTCCTCGGCGAGAGTCGCCGCCGTGAACCCCCCCGCCTCGAGGATGAGGGACTTCCTCCAGGCGCCCACGGAGCCGGGCACGACGGTGATGCAGTTGAGGACGTCCATGGCGCGCCGGTCCATGTTCTGGCTCGTGATGTACTCCAGGGCCTGGTAACACGTGTGGAGGTTGATCCGGTTCCCCACCTTGGAGTTGCCCGCCACGGCCCCCACGTCGGGGTCGGAAAACCGCCGGGCGAGCTTGGCCAATGTCCCGGGGAGAAAGACGGTGTCCGCGTCCAGGGCTACCACGATATGGCCCTCCGCGTGCTCGATGCCGAAGTTGAGGGCCCTGGACTTTCCTTCGTTGGGCTTGGTGAAGAGGCGCACCTTGGGCTCCGAACCGAACTCCTCCGCCAGCCGAGTGTAGGTGGCGTCCTTCGATCCATCGTCCACGACGATGACTTCGAAGTCGGGATACTCCGATTCGAGGAGTGCTCGCACCGTCTGGCAGACGACCTTCTCCTCGTTGAAAGCGGGCACGACCACGCTCACCTTGGGCGCGTAGTCGGAAGGGAAGGTCCTGCGATGGTCGAGCCAGCGCTGGACCACGGCGAGGAGGCCCACGAAGCAGAGCCGGGCGCAGCCCAGGAGGATGCCCAGCATGAACAGGGCATAGAGGAGGTTGAGTCCCCACCCCAGGAGGATGAAGACCGCGTCGTCCACGCCGATAAGGACCCGGTCCCCCTTGGGCACGGGGGGCATGACCTCGTCCCGGCTGAGCCCTATGAGCTCCGAAATGCCCACGAGCTTGAAGCCCCTCGCCCGGAGGGCCTCCACGATGAGGGGCACGGCCACCACGGTCTGAGAGCGCTGCCCTCCCCCGTCGTGCAGGAGGACGACATTGCCCACCCCGCGGACGGCCTTGTCCACCGTGTCTTCCACCACCGCCGCCGCCCCGGGCTGGACCCAGTCGCTGGGGTCGATGAGCATGCCGATGGTGTAGTAGCCCATGCCGCTCGTGATCACGAGAGGCCTCACCTCCTCGGGGGTCACGGGTTCCACGTCCTCGGCATAGGGCGGGCGGAAGAGGACGGAGCGCCGTCCGAGCCGGCTCTCGAAGAGGCGCTGGGTGGCGTTGAGCTGGAGGACGAGCTGGCGGTCCGAAATCAGGGCGATGTTGGGGTGGGAGAATGTGTGGTTCCCCACCTCGTTCCCCTCGGCCACAATGCGCTGTAGAAGGCCAGAGTACCGCTCTGCGTTGACGCCGAGGACGAAGAAAGTGCCGGGCGCGTTCACGCGCTTGAGCGCGTCGAGGATCTGCGGAGTGAACGTGGGATCGGGCCCGTCGTCGAAGGTGAGGGCGATCTTCTTCGGGCTGCTCCCCCAGCGTTCGATGACGTAAGGCGAGGGATAGCTCAGGAGGCGCTCCTCCACGATGAGCCCCCTGCTGTCGTCGAAGCGCAGCTCGCGCCTCCCGTCCTTGGGCGTGGCCGCCACTCGGAGCACCTCCCCCTTGCCCTCGTAGTCCAGGTCGTAGCCGTAGTGGAGGGTGGCGAGGGAGAGGGCCGACTCCTTGTCCAGCTTCTTGTGGCGCCCGAACACCGACCAGACGGAGGGGTCCTCCGACCCGAGGCGCCATAGGGCGAACCCCCTGGGCGCAAGGGGCAAGGTGTCCGCCATCTCGTTGTAAGTGCATACAGCGTTTAAAAACCACACGTGGTGCAGGGCGTCGTTTTCGTCGTAGTAGTCATAAGTGGGGTTCAGAACGTTGGGGTCGAGAGCGATCTGGCCCTCCGACTCCTGTGCCGTCACGACGGCCTCCTGGAAGGAGAGCTCATTGGCGCCGTCCTTGCTTTTGTCCTTCCAGTCGTAGCCGTAGTTTCCCAGGGCCACGACCACCTTGTTCGCCCCCACATCCGCCATGCGCTCGCGGACGTTTCTCGCATACCACTCCTGCGACGCCAGCGGCCCCGCCTCGCTCCCCGAGTAGTGCTCGTCGTAGGCCATGATCACGAGGTAGTCCGTGAAGCGGCCCAGGCGGGCGTAGGGCCACGCCGTGTCGTCCGCGGGAACGCTCTCGCCCACTTCCAGCCCCAGGGGATGGCACGCCGCATAGAGTTCTGACAAGAAGGTGACCAGGTCGTTCATCCGTGATTCTGGGAGGTTCTCGAAGTCCACGTTCACGCCCTGGAGGTTCTTCTCTTTGAGGAAGGTCACGATGGTGTCGATGACCCGCTTGCGGGCTTGCGGGTCCTTCAGCATCCCCGCCAGGCCCTTGGCATCCCAACCGTACTCGATGCCCCTGAAGTTGTTGATGAGCGCGATGACGGGCATGTGGGGCCGCAGAGGGCGGATGTACTGGAGGGTGCGGTCGATCTTGTCGGGCTCGTCGATGCCCACCATGCCGTCGGCGGATGCGAGGTGCAGCCACTCGCAGGTGACCTTATCGAGGGAGGCAAGGTTCGCCTTGAGTGAGGTGAAGCTCGTATCGTCCCAATTCACGTAGAAACCGGACATTTCTGGACCGCCAAGGCGCCCCGCGGGAGGAGCGCTAGGTTTTACGGCGGTTTTCTTCTGGTGTTCCGCGAGCTGTTTCTTCGCCCGCTGGAAGGCGCGCTCTCGCGGGCTGAGGGCCCAGGGCTGTCGGGGCGGCGGCAGGAGGTGGCCGGGGCCGAGCATGGGCCGAGGGGATTTGAGCCCGAGCCCGGGTAAGGCAGGGCTCACGAGGACGCTCGCGATGGCGATGCCGAAGGCCAGTGAGATGGCCGCGCCCAACGCCAGGGCGATGACCCGCACCCACCGCCAGCGGCGGTTCCTGGGGTCGTGGAAGATGGGCCTGGTGCTCGTGTCGCTCATTCGCGGCACCACCGCTTCAGCCGGTAGGCTGGCCTTCCTTCATGAGGGTGGACATGGCCTTGAATTGGGGATGATTCTTGTCGCGCGCCCACTCGAAGGCCACCGATTCGTGATTCGTCATGACGGCCCCGGCCTGAGCCATGCGCTCCAGGGCGTGGCGCCGGTACTCCTCCCCCCGCCCGCTGACGCACTCCCAGCAGACAAAGACCTGGTGTTCCGATCGGAGGAGTTCGATGACCGTCTGCATGACACAGACGTGGGCCTCGATGCCCGCCACCACGATCTGGCGCTTCGCCTTCCCCAGCCCGGGGCGGGCCTCCTTGAGGAGGGCCTCGAACTGGGAATCTCCGCAGCAGCCGAAGGCCGTCTTCTCCATGGCGTTCTTGTGGGTCGTGAGGGCATCGTAGGCGGCGCGCACTTCGGGGTGCGTGGGGCCTATCCCTTTGGGGTACTGCTCGGTCATGACCACGGGGACCGAGAAGAGGTCGGCGAGTTTGAGCAGGCGCACGGTGGCGTCAATGACCAGCCGGGGGCGGACGACCATGTCCATGAGCCTGCCTTGGAGATCGATGACCGCGACGATGCTGCGGTTGGCGTCCAGGAGTTCCATTTGAGGCTCCTTTCGATGGCATTATAGGACAACTCGTACCAGTCGGCGGCCGAAAACCCTCGCGGGAGCCTCATTTCGGGGGGCGGAATCCAGTGGCGATTCGGACCATCCTCCGGGCCCGCTTTCGGAAACCCTTGCAATTTCTAGATTTCCGTGAGATACTTCCCTCTTGCTTCTCCGGCGGCGGGCCACCTGGCCTCGGTTTCAAGCCCTCGGAGCCGAACGGCGGCCACCGGCAACCCCTCCGTTCCAAACCTTACAAACGCCGGAAAGTTCAACGCGGTAAGACGTCGGCCCAGCGGGCCGAGAACCCGCAGAAAGTGCAGCAACGAATGTCTTTTTCCACCTTCGGACTGGACCCCAGGCTCCTCAAAGCGGTCGAGCGTCTCGGGTTCGAACACCCGACCCCCATCCAGAACCTCGCCATCCCTCCCCTCATGGAGGGGCGCGACGTGCTGGCCGCGGCGGCCACGGGGAGCGGCAAGACGGCCGCCTTCCTCCTGCCCATTCTCCACAGACTGCTGGACAAGCCACGCGGCGTCACGCGTGTTCTCGTCATGGCCCCCACCCGC
>JAKAJA010000130.1 GCA_021814085.1 Acidobacteriota bacterium
TACCGGGACATCATCGAGCAGTCGCCCATGGCCATCGGCATCCAGCGGCGGGGCGTGATCCTCTACGTCAACGACGCGCTGGCGCGCATCTTCGGCCTCCCCGGCCGCGAATCCATGAGCGGGCGCTCCATATTCGGATTCATCGCCGAAGACCAGCGCGAGCGGGTGATGCGTTTCATCGAGGCCCGAACGTCGGGGCTCGCCGCCCCGGACGCCTACGGCACCATCGCCGTCCGCGCTGACGGGACGCACTTCCCCGCGCACGTGAAAGTGGCACCCGTCACACTCGCCGATGGCCCGGCCCACATCATATTCATGGAGGACTTCACGGAGCAGATCAGGGCGGGGGAGGCGCTCCGCGAGAGCGAGGAGCGGTTCCGCGCCCTGGCGGAGACCACGACGGCCGCCATATTCATCTACCAGAGGGACAAGTTCATCTACGTGAACCCGGCCACCCAGAAGATGTCCGGGTACAGCAGGGAAGACCTGCTCCGCATGCATTTCTGGGACCTCGTCCACCCGGATCACAGGGAGTTGGTCCGGGAGCGGGGATTGGCCCGGCAGCGCGGCGAGGCCGTGGAGCCCCACTACGAGTTCAAGATTCTATGCAAAGACGGCACCGAGCGGTGGGTCGTGTTCAGCGCGGGGATCACGGAACTGAAGGGGAGCCCAGCCGGCATGGGCACCGCCTTCGACATCACCGAGAGGAAGCGCGCCGAGGACCGCCTGGAGCACCTGGCGCACTTCGATTTTCTCACGGGCCTCCCGAACAGGCTCCTCTTCTATGAGCACCTCGGGGCGGCAATCGCCCGCGCGGGCAAGGAGGGCGGAACACCGAGCGTCATCCTGGCGGACATGGACCGGTTCAAGGACGTCAACGAGGCCCTCGGCCACGACCTCGGCGACCTGGTCCTCCAGGGGATCGCCCGCAGAATGGCCGCCACGGCGGGGACGGAGGCCGAGGTCGCCCGCCTGGGCAGCGACGAGTTCGCCTTCCTCCTCCACGGCCGCCAGGGGGACGCCGCCCCCGAGGACCTGGCCCGCCGCCTCCTGGCCGACCTCGCCCGTCCCTTCACGGTGGCCGGACAGGAGGTCCAGGTGTCCCCGAGTTTCGGGCTGTGCACCTACCCGGCCGACGGGGACGACATCGAAGGCCTCATGAATAACGCCGCCGTCGCTCTCTCTCGGGCCCGGGCCCAAGGCGGCAACACGTTCCAGTGGGTGACATCGGACCTGAGCGCCAAGGCCGCCGAGCAGGCCGCACTCAAGAACAGGCTGAGGAAGGCCATCGAACTCCAGGAGTTCGAGGTCCACTATCAGCCCATCCTCGACGTGAACGGAAACAGGGTTGTGGCCATGGAAGCCCTCATCCGCTGGAAGCATCCGGAGTTGGGGATGCTGCCCCCCGTGAAGTTCATCAAGCTGGCGGAAGAGACGGGGCTCATCCTGCCCCTTGGCGAGTGGGTCCTCTATGCGGCCTGCGCGCAGAACAAGGCCTGGCAGAAGGCCGGGTACGAGCCCGTCCGCGTGAGCGTCAACCTCTCCGCGCGCCAGTTTCAACAACGCGACCTCATGGACACCATCTCTCTCGTACTCAAGTCCACGGGGCTCGCTCCGCGGTACCTTACCCTCGAGATCACCGAAAGCACGGCCATGGTGGACATGGACAACACCGTAGGCCTCCTCCACGGGCTGAGGGATCTGGGCATCTCCATAGCCATCGACGACTTCGGCACGGGCTACTCCTCCTTCTCCTACCTGAAGAAGTTCCCCATCCACGAACTGAAGATCGACCACTCCTTCGTGCAGGACGTTCCCATGGACGCCGACGACGCCGCCATCGTAAAGGCCGTGGTGACCATGGGGCACGGCCTCAACCTGCGGGTGGTGGCGGAGGGGGTGGAGAACGCGGCCCAGCAGGAGTTCCTCCAGGCCGTCGGCTGCGATGCCGTCCAGGGCTTCCATTTCCAGGCCCCCGCCCCCGCCAGGGACGTGGAGAGGCTTCTCGTCCGATAGGGCGATCACCCCGAACGGAGGATGGCCATGACGGACGCCGGATCCCGGCAGCGACTCAGAGTCCTTCGCACCGTGCAGGACTACGCCATCATCACCGCCGGCGCCCTCATCGCCGCGGCGGGGGTGGACCTCTTCCTCACACCAAACAAGGTGGTCTCCGCGGGCGTGACGGGCATCGCCATGCTCACCCACTTCGTCTGGAAATGGCCCGTGGGCCTGGTGACCCTGGGCCTCAACATCCCCCTGTTCCTCCTGGCCATCCGGTGGGGTGGGGGATTCAAGCTGCTGGTCAAAACACTTTACGCCACGGTGGTCATGAGCCTGGGCATCGACCTCCTCCAGCCCCTCCTCCCCGCGGTGCAGGGTGACCCTCTCATCTACACCCTTTTCGGGGGTCTCGTGGACGGCCTCGGCATCGGTCTCGTCCTCCGTGCCGGAGGAACCACCGGAGGCACCGACATCCTCGCCCAGCTTTTCTACCGATACCGCCGGGTCTCCTTCGGGACCGTCTTCCTGGTGAGCAACACCGTCATCCTCCTCGGGGCCATCCCCGTGGTGGGCCTCGTGCCCGTCCTCTATGCCCTCATCGTCAACTACATCTCCAGCAGGGTCCTGGACACGGTGCAGGAGGGCCTCGGCTACGCCCGCGCCGTGACCATCGTCTCCGAGAAGCCGGAGGAAGTGCGCCAGGCGATCCTGGAGCAGATCGGCAGGGGCCTCACGGTTCTCCAGGGATGGGGCGGGTTCAGCAAGGAACCGCGGCCGGTCCTCTACGTCGTGGTCTCGCGTTCGCAGATCAGCGCCCTCAAGCGCCTCATCGCCGACAGGGACCCCGACGCCTTCGTCGTGGTGTCGGAGGCGCACGAAGTTCTAGGCGAGGGGTTCCGTCCCGTGTCGGGGTGATCGCCCAACGTGGCTGCCGGAATCCCGTCGTTTCATCCTGCACGTGCTCCGCGCCAGCGTTTCGGCGGCCCGCGCTTTTACCCTTGGCGAGGCCAGCGGACCCGACACCCGAGCCCGCCGTGTTATTCTCATACCAAGATGTCCGTGTGAGGCCCCACTTCCCTCACGAGGAAAAGGAGGATGCCGTGCCAAAGCTGCCCAAGGCCTTCACCCAGTTCTCCGATACCTATCCCGATCTCGCGGAGGCTTACGAGACGCTCGCGGGGAGCTGCCACAAGGCGGGACCCCTCAGCAAGCGCGAGCGCGCCCTGGTGAAACTGGGAATCGCCATCGGCGCCCGCCAGGAGGGGGCCCTCCACTCCCATACCCGGAAGGCCCTGGAGCTGGGCATCCTGCCTGAAGAGATCCGTCACGCCGCGATTCTGGCGCTGACCACGGTAGGATTTCCCAACATGATGGCGGCCCTCACCTGGATGGAGGACCTGCTCCCGGCGAAAAAGAAGGGCAAGGGGAAGGGATCCAAGAGAGGGAAGTGAAGCCCTCCCCGGGGCCACATCTCTCCGCTCGGGTCGCCCGCCCCGACAGGCATGGAGAACGCACCTGGTGAAACGCGTCTGCGTGTTCTGCGGTTCGAGCTCGGGTAAGGATCCCCGTCACCGGGATGCCGCCGTGCGCCTCGGGGGCGCCCTCGCCCGTCAGGGCCTGGGACTCGTCTATGGCGGAGGCTCCATCGGCCTCATGGGAATCCTCGCCGACGCGGCCCTCGCTGGAGGCGGGGAGGTCACCGGCGTCATCCCAGCCTTCCTCAAAAAGCTGGAGCTCGGACACCTGGGCCTCACGGATCTCAGGGTCGTGGGAACGATGCACGAGCGCAAGGCGCTCATGGCGGAACTCTCGGACGCCTTCGTCGCCCTTCCCGGCGGGTTCGGCACGGTGGAGGAGTTCTGCGAAGTCCTCACCTGGGCCCAGCTGGGGCTTCACGCCAAACCCTGCGCCCTCCTCAACGTGGAGGGGTTCTTCGACCCGTTGCTCGGCCTCTTCGAGGCCCAGGTCGCGGGCGGGTTTCTCTCGCCCGAGCACAGGGCCCTCGTTATGGTGGAGAGAGCGGTGGACATCCTCGTGGAAAGGCTCCAGGCCTCCATGTCCGAGCCCGGCATCCGCCCCATGGACCTGAGAGACGCATGAGGGCGATCCTGGCGGGACGGCCGTGATCCCGGCGGTTCTATCCGGCGGCCCCTGGTGGCTCTACCCGGCACTCTTTCTCACGGCTCTCCTGGCCGGCACGGCGGACACCATCGCCGGCGGGGGCGGGCTCATCACGATCCCCGTCCTCATGAGCTTCGGGTGGTCGCCCCAGGACGCCCTCGGCACGAATAAGTTCCAGGCCAGCTTCGGGTCGGGGAGCGCCACCCTCCATTTCGTCCGGGCTGGGGCCGTCTCCCTGAAGGCGTGCGCCTGGGGGATCTTCTTCACCGCCGTGGGCGCGGCCTCGGGCGCATGGGCCGTGGGGCAGGTCCCCGCCGCCTTTCTCAGCCGCCTCATCCCCTTCCTCCTCATCGCCATGGCCTTCTATGTCCTCGTCACTCCCCGGTTGGGTATGGAGGAGACGGGGTCCCGCATGAGGCCCTTCCCCTTCTACCTCCTTTTCGGCCTCGGCATAGGGTTCTATGACGGCTTCTTTGGGCCGGGCACGGGGTCCTTCTGGGCCCTCGCCTTCGTACTGTGCCTGGGCCAGGAGATGCGGAAGGCCACGGCCTCCACCAAGGTCATGAACTTCACGAGCAACATTCTCTCCCTCGCCGTGTTCCTCGCCATGGGGAACGTGCACTTCGTACCGGGGCTCGTCATGGCCGGGGGGCAGTTCCTCGGTGGACGCCTGGGGGCACGCCTCGTCCTCACCCGCGGGGCAAAACTCGTCCGGCCCGTCCTCATCACCGTGGCCATCGCCATAGCGCTCAAGATGCTCTGGGGGATTTACTCTGGGAACTAGTTGGGGCAGTCTCTCGGAATGAGGGTTCGCCGCGCACAAGCTGCCGGCCAGGAGGCGCCATGTTCGAACACAAGACCGCACCCATCCTTCCCAAGGCACTTTTCTACAGACGCCTCGCGCTGAACGCCGGGGCCTCCTCCCTGATCGTGGGCGGGACGCTGGCCATGGGCGTGGCGGGTTACCATTACCTTGAAGGCCTGCCCTGGATCGACGGCCTGGTGAACGCCTCCATGCTCCTCGGTGGGATGGGACCCGTGGACCCATTGCACACCACGGCGGGGAAGCTTTTCGCCTCCTTCTACGCCCTCTTCTGCGGGCTGGTCCTCATCGCCGCCACGGGCATTCTCTTCGCGCCAATTTTCCACAGGTTCCTGCACAAGTTCCATCTGGAGATGGACGATGAGCGCGCATGGCGCGCCAAAGGGACGGCGAAAACCAGGCAAGATAAGCCCGCCGCGCACGAGGCACCCGGTGCCGTCCATCCTCCTTCAGAGGGCTAGCGGGCTGCGAAGGGGTTGGCGGCGCAAGTGACGGCCACGCGTGGCGATCCCGGGCGGACCGTCAGCCTACCGATTCGCGAAAGACGACCCCTCGCGCGGCCAGTTCCCGCATGACGAACTCGTAGACGCCCGGCTCCTTGCCCAGGTATTCGGGGGGACATATGCCGGGCTTCTTGAAGAGCCCCCGGGCGTAGGCGCGCACGACCGCCGTGCAGGTGTAGCCCGTGGTACGGGCCATGGAGAGGGTCCCCGTGGACGTCTCGCACCGGTCCAGCAGGTCGTAGGTGGCGCAGGCGCGCTGGCCGTCCTTCACCCCTTCCACCTCCACCCGCATGACCGTCAGGTCCTCCTCCCCC
>JAKAJA010000131.1 GCA_021814085.1 Acidobacteriota bacterium
CTCCAGCGCCTTGATCCCCGCCCTGAGGTCATGCCCCTGGTCCCACTTCGGTCCGTTTGTGATCCCCATCATGCCCTCCCAACAAGAGTGCAGTGTGAAGGTGGAGAGACCGCCCCCGGCCCTATGCCGGGGGGGACTCGACAAGCCCATTCTGTGCAGGCCGGTACGCCGAGCGAGGCGGGCCGCCGCCAGGCCCCCGCCGGAGACCGCCAAACTCGCCCCGATGACCGCCGGACCCATTCCGGTGACCGCCGGGTCCGCCCCGATGACCGCCGGGCGCTCTCCGGAGAGTGACAACCTTCCCCCGATGAGCGACCAACTCTCTGCCGAGGCCAAGAAACTCTCACCGATGAGCGACGGGCCTCCTCCGGTGACCGACGAGCCCTTGCCGGGGAGCGACGACCCCCTTCCGCTGATCGACAGGGTTCCTCCGGTGACCGACAAGCCTTGTCCGGAGAACGACCGACCCTCTCCGGAGACGGACGAACCTTCTCCGATGACCGACGAAGGCCTTCCGCTGAGCGACCAACCTCTTCCGGGAGCCGCCAAGGCCCCTCCGATGGCCGACGAACCTTTGCCGGAAGCCGACAAGCCTCGACCGGGGAGCGACAGGCCTCCTCCGGTGAGCGACTGGCCTTTGCCGATGGCGGACAGACCTTCGTTCGTAAGCGACAGAGGCCCATTCGGACGCGCCTGACCCTTGCCGGGGAGCACCCGAACCCCGTCGCGGCCCCCCCGGCTGAGCCGAGGGACCGCCACACGCCCGCCGGAGACCGCCCGATTGTGTCCAATGATCGCCGCAGGCGCAGCGAGAACCGCCGGCCGGGCCTCCGCACCCACCCCCGCCAAGGGCGCCCTCCAGCCGAACCTGGCCGCGTCCCCGCCGGCGCCGCCGCGCCCGCACCCTCCGTCCGCCTGTCTTCCGGAACCCCCCCGGACCATCCCCACTTCCCCTTGCAATCCCCCGCCCCGGTCGGTGCGGGCCCCAGCCGCCGCGCCATCCCGCCAGCGCGGCCGTCCGTCCCCATTAGCCCCTACCTTCCGGTCCGATGAAATGCGTGCCCAGATGCCGCTCTGCCGGGGTATGCGCTTTCTGTAGCACAGGAGAAGGCCGCCGCGCAAGGGGGCGCGCTTGCCACCGGCCTGACAGCGCGTATACTGCCAGCAGGGGGACACCGTGAGCGACGTGCTGATCCAGCAATACCTCAACGAGTTGCAGGACCTGCGCAAGGTCTCGGGCACCTCGCGCGAGATGGTCGTCCGCGAGGCCTTCAAGGACCTCCTCAAGGGCTGGGGCCGCTCCAAGGACCTGGTCTTCGTCCCCGAATACGAGATCGAGACCCCCGCCAAGCGCCGCCGGTACGTCGACGGCGCGCTTTTGCAATGGCGGCATGAATGGGCACGATACGGCCACTTTCACAGAATGCCGAACGACGAAAGGCGGTAAGATGCGGCTCGGCGCCAGTCCTGACACATTCCCGGGGACTTATTCGGCATCCAGCTCCTTTCTGGACCGCGTGGACGCTCTCCGCACGGAGGCGGTCGCCAAGTTGGAGCCTGGAGCCCGCTCGGCGATGGGGCAGTTCATGACGCCGGCGCCGGTGGCCCGGTTCATGGCATCCCTCTTTCCGGAAGCCATGGGCGAAGAGGTTCGTCTTCTCGATGCCGGAGCCGGGGTCGGTTCGCTCACGGCGGCTTTCGTGGAGGAGGTCTGCCGCCGGCCTGTCCGGCCGACCCGAATGAGTGTGAAGCTCTTCGAACGCGATGCCATCCTTTCCGAGTACCTCGCCGCGACTCTCGCGGCGTGCCACGAGGAGTGCGCCAAGGCCGGGATTCTGTTTGAGGCGGAGATCTCCAGGGAAGACTTCATTCGGGCTGCCACCGCGACGCTTCAGGGCGGCCTGTTTTACGAAAAGCCCCGCTTCTTCACCCACGCCATCCTGAACCCTCCCTACAAGAAGATCTCCAGCGATTCCGACCATCGTAAGCTCCTGCGAACCATAGGAGTGGAGACGAGCAACCTGTATACGGCCTTTCTGGCCTTGGCCGTGAGACTGCTGGCGCAGGGTGGAGAGATGGTCTCGATCACGCCCAGGAGCTTCTGCAACGGACCCTATTTCAGGCCGTTTCGAGAGCTGCTTCTGTCGCAGACGAGCGTCAGACACGTCCACGTTTTCGATGCGAGAGACAAGGCCTTCCAAGAAGACGAGGTCCTCCAGGAAAACGTGATCATGAGTTGCATAAAGGGCGGTGCGCCCCTGCCCGTCCTCATTTCCTCCAGCAACGACCAGACCTTCGATGGAATCACACAATGGGAGATCCGCCCCTCCGAACTAGTGCACCCCGAAGACCGAGACATGGTGATTCATCTCACCACGAGCGGGATGGACGTGAGCGTGCGGGAACGCGTGCGAAGTTTCGGGCACACGCTGAAAGACCTGGGGATCGAGGTGTCCACGGGCCCGGTGGTGGAATTTCGGCTGAGGGATTATCTCGGGAACAATCCGGGGCCTGGGGCCGTCCCGCTCATTTACCCATTTCACTTTCGGGGGCTGCGCGTGGAGTGGCCCAGGGCCGATGCCAAGAAACCCAACTACATCCAGGATCGCGGAGAGGCCACCCGGTGGCTCATGCCGAAGGGCCATTACGTGCTTGTTCGACGATTCTCCTCCAAGGAAGAGCGGCGCCGCATCGTCGCGGCCCTGCTGACCCCCGACATCGTTCCCGGCGCCAGGGTCGGGTTGGAGAACCACGTGAACGTCTTCCATGCCGGGCAGCGAGGGCTGGCGCCCGAATTGGCCAGGGGATTGACGGTCTATTTGAACTCGACGCTCGTGGATGCCTATTTTCGCCAGTTCAGCGGGCACACGCAGGTCAATGCCGCCGACCTTCGAAACCTGCCCTATCCCGGCCGGGACGAGCTGGCCGATCTCGGGGAAGGCATGTCCAAGGAGGAAGAGCCGGGGCAGGATGCCATTGATGCCCTTGTGGAGAGGAGGCTTCAGCGCATGACGAAGATCAAGGATAAGGACCCCGTACGGGCCCAGAGAAAGATCGAAGAGGCACTCGCCATTCTGAAGCTCTTGGATTTTCCGCGCGCCCAACAGAATGTGCGGTCGGCGCTGACGCTTCTCGCGCTTCTCGACCTGAAGCCCGGCAGCCCCTGGTCCAAGTCCTCCGACCCACTCATCGGCATCACGCCCATCATGGATTTCGCCAGGAAGCACTACGGGAAGGAATACGCCCCGAATTCGCGAGAGACCTTCCGCCGGTTCACCATGCATCAGTTCGTGCAGGCCGGCATGGCCGTCCCCAATCCCGACGAGCCCGAGCGGCCGACCAACAGCCCCAACTGGTGCTATCAGATTGACCACAAGGCCCTGGAGCTCATCCGCACCTTCGGCAAGTCTTCGTGGGATGCCGAGCTGAAGAGGTACCTCGGGATGCGCGGCTCCCTGAGCCGGCGCTACGGCCGCGATCGCGACATGCGAAAGGTGCCCGTCAGCATCTCCGAAAGCACCGTCATCGCTCTCACGCCTGGAAAGCACAGCAAGCTCATCAAGGCCATCCTCGATGACTTCGCGCCGAGATTCTCCCCCGGCGCCACGGTGGTATACGTCGGCGACACGGGGAAAAAGTGGGGCTATTTCAATGAGCCGCTCCTTCGGGAGCTTGGAGTGAGAGTGGAGACGCACGGCAAGATGCCGGATGCGGTGCTGTATTACTCCGAGGAGAACTGGCTCCTTCTCGTGGAAGCGGTCACGAGCCACGGTCCGGTCGACCCCAAGCGCCGCATGGAGCTCCAGCGGCTTTTCCAGGGGGCCAAAGCGGGCCTCGTCTTCGTCACCGCATTTCCGACCCGCAAGGAGATGTCCCGCTACCTGGGTGAGATCTCCTGGGAGACCGAAGTATGGGTCGCCGAAGCCCCGAGCCACCTCATTCACTTCAACGGCGAGCGCTTCCTGGGCCCCCATGAGGAGTAGGCGGGCGGCAGCATGAAAGTCGACACCGAGACCACCCTCGCCGGCGTCCCCCCAAAGCCTGGCTATACAAGCTCGGCAACCGCTGCGCCCTGGAGTGGATTCTCGACCAATACAAAGAGAAGAAGCCCAAAGACCCCACCATCCGCGAGAAGTTCAACACCTACCGCTTCGCCGACCATAAAGAGAAGGTCATCGACCTCCTCATGCGCGTCACCACCGTCAGCATCAAGACCGTCACCATCACCGAAGCCATGAAGAGGGCGGTACGCTAAGGCAAGGAAAAAGGGCACTGTGTGTTGCGGCCCGAAGGGGGAACAGGAGCAAAGACGCACACAAGAGAGGGAGGGAGAGGATGCCCGCAACGGTCACGGTCTGCTTTTTCCCCTGGCTTTCGATATCCGAGCCCGTCAGCTTCAACGGATTTCGCCTCATCCCCTATCCTGAGGGCGAAGGACAGCCGTTTAGCGATGAAGAAAAATCGGCGATCGAATGGGCGACGCAAGCGTTCCAATGCGGTTCTGTGGCGCCAAAGGTCCGGCGAGCGACTCTGCTGGCGCTTAGTGGAAAGGGACCGCTCGAGGTTCCGAGTGGCAAGCAGCGTTCCAATTGTTTTGCCTTCGCTGAACTTCTAGCCTTCAGCGCCTTAGCGGACCGGATGTTCTTCTTCCCTCTGGGCTATTTCAACAAAAGCGCCTTCCAGCTGGTCATTCAAGAAGTGAAATGCCCACCTTCCGGTCAAGGCTGCACCTACCTCGTCCGACGACGAGACGGCTTCAAAGACGCCTTGGATTTTCGTCGGCTTTGGATCAAACCTCCTCATGTTGAATCGCCTCTTGCATTTCCGGGATCTTTTGACCGCGGGTTTCTGAATGCGATCCTGAGTTCAAACCGGACCCTCGCCCCAGACGAATGGGAGGCCATCTGGGACGCCATTTCGAGCTTTAACTTGGCTAATACTGACAGCCCCGACGTACCTGAGCACGTCCAAGTAGTCTTGCTCCTTGGCGCCATCCAGCGCCTCCTCGGATGCAGGGATGCCGGCAAAAGAAAGCTGACGCAAACCTTCGAGAAGATTCTTCCAGTGGAGCAGGAGATTCCCGCGGCTGGCGTGGAGAGGCTTGCCCGCCTAATCGGGAAGGACGAGCAGGAGATGCCCTTGCGAAAGGTGTGGCTGCGCCATTTCTACGAGGTGCGCGGTGACTTGGCGCATGGGAAAAGACGAAGCGTGAAGAAGAACGGCTGGAATATTTACGATCACCTGTTGCTGGCGACGTTTATCCTTCCCTACCTTCTGAAGCTCAAGTTACAAGCATCTGGGCTCTATTCGCTGAGCGAGGACGACCTCATCAACTGCCATGCCTTTGAGCCCCTCGCAGCAGTCGAACACATGGTCGACCATGAACAGGAGGGCCAAGTGGTTGAGGATCATGAATTCCCCTGGAACGACATCATATCTGAAGTCCATTTCCGGCATAGCCTGACCGTCATTCAAGAGGATTTCTAATTTACGTTGGGCTCCGGCCAGTTGATGCCCTCGGCACTTAATCCAGTATGCAGGTTGCCATTTTGAGGCTCCGCTACACTTGTGTCTCGTGCGCGATCTGACCAGAAATAAACCATCCGCGAACAAGCCAGCGAGCTCTTTGCGGGGAAGCGCTGCCT
>JAKAJA010000132.1 GCA_021814085.1 Acidobacteriota bacterium
GGACGGTCGGATTGGCGCTCACGTTGCTGGGGACGGTGGTGAAGGTGGAGACCTGCGACGGAGACGGCGAATAGCCGCAGGAATCACCCGGCAGGACTCGCCAGTAGTACTGGCCGTAAGCGTACGCGCCAGGGTTGTATGGGTTTGTCCCAATGGCGCAGCGAAGGTAAGGGGTCCAGTAAGGGTTCACGGGAGTTCCGGTGGTAGTGTCTCCCACCCTGTACTGTGTCGAAGGAATATCCGCCACGTCGAGGACGAGGCTGCCAAAGTCGGGGTCGTTCGCCACCTGGACGCGGTACTGGCTCGCGCCCGAGACGGACGACCAGCTCAGGGTTGGGGTCGTGGAAGTGTTAGTTGCGTTATTGGGAGGAGCCACAGTCGCCGGGGCACTCAGGGGCAAGCTCCCGCAAGTCACCATTTGGGAAGCGATGGCGCTCCTCGGGGAGACTTCGCCGGCGTCATTGCGGGCCACCACCGCCACATCGTAGGTCCGATAGGCCTGGAGGCCGGAAAGGGTTGCCGAGGTGCCCGTGAGCTCGATGCCGTTCCCAAGGGGCTGGCCGTGCGGGGCGTAGAGCGCCGTGTAGCCAACGATGTTCGTCTCGGGGTTGGATGACCAGTAGACATCGAGGCTCGACCCCGTCCCCGAATCGGAAACGGTGAGCCCGGTGGGCTGGGAGGGCGGAGCGGTCATGCGGCGCAGTACACCCGCGCCCAGGGTCGCGGCCCAGGGGTCGCCCGGGGTGGCGGCAGCGGCGCTGATATCCGAGAGCCCGGGCCCGCATTCGGCAGCGGTTCCGGTCAAGTCCTCGGTCCAGGTGGAGCCGCCGTTGGAACTGTGGTAGGCCGCCGCGCCCGTGGCCGCGCCGGAGGTCGCCCAGATGTCTCCGGTCACACCAGGCGTGAACAGGATGCTGGAGACGTAGATGTTGAGGCCGGTCGGGTTCCACGTGGTGCCGCCGTCGGTGCTCTGGTACAGGTCTCCGCTGTTGGTGGAGGCGTTCCAGAGCCCCGCCAGCCAATGGTTCGAGTCGGAGGGGTCTACGGCCAAGGCCACGGCCTGCCATCCCATCGTCTTTGGGTTCCAGGTGGTCCCTCCGTCCGTGGTCTCCTGGATGCCCGTCGAGGTGGCGATCACGATGTGATTCGCGTCGGCCGGATCTTCCCAGACGCTGGTGACGACGGTGTTCGCCGGTGTCAGCGGTACGTCAGTCCCGCCGCAGTTCCGGTAGAGCCCGGTGTCTCTCGCCTCCAGCAGCGAGGGCATGGTGGGGTTGCTGCAGGAAGAGGGTTCGTAAAGCAGAGCGTTCACTTTCCCGCCGCCCGTGGGGTTGGCCAGTGCGGTGAAGCTCCCGTTCCCCTGGAGGTCCACCCATGTGCCCTGGGTGGTACCCACGCTTACTGGGTTTAGGAGGATGGGCCCCGTCACGCCTTGGCTGCCGTAATAGAGGCCGGGAGTATTAGGGCCATCAGCAGGATTCCACGGCTGTTCGAGCCCCCAGGTCGCCCCGCCGTCGGTCGTATGAAAGAGTCCGGGGCCATCGGCGGTGGCATAGGCCTCAAGTGGGTTGACGGGATTTACCGTCAGGCCGTTGATCGACTGAACCATGCCCGCGCTGGAGGGCTGCCAGCTTCGGCTGATGGCGTCCCACCTGAGCAGCCCCGCAGCCGTTTCGCGCGTTCCGACCAAGACGCTGCCGTTGCCCGTGACAACAATGGACCCTACGGTAGCCAGAATGGCTGGGTTGACGGCCAGGGTCAGCCCTACGTTGGGAATGCTCTTGAAAGTGAGGCCATCCTCGGAACACATGACCCCTCCCCCGACGAACCTTGAGTGTCCAGGAGTCCAAATCAGACCTTCTCCAGCGCACCATAAGTGGTTGAAAGCATTGGGGTCCACGCCGAAAAACGACATAGCAGCCCCATATTGGAGTCCCAAGGTGCTATATCGGATCACTCGCCCAACGTAGTAGTCCTGGAAGAAGATGTCGTTAGCACCAGCGGGATTAACGCTGACTAGTCCAGCGTCTAGAACTCCAGGCGTACTGATCGCCGCCCAGCTCTGGCCGCCGTTCGTGCTCTTGAGAAGGCAGGGGGTATTAGTCAGGTGCGAGGTATAGATTCCGTTGTTGAAGGTCCCGGCCCAGACCACGGTGGGATCGGACGGAGCGAAGACGAGCGCTTTGCCGTTGGCCCAGTTGGGGCCCTGGGGCGTGTCGAAGTCGGTGAGCCGGGTGAAGCTGTTTCCACCGTCCGTGGAGAGCCAGATGCCCTGGTTGGCGTTGGACGACCAGTCGGTCATTCCCACCAGGATGCGGGCAGAGTCGGCGGGGGAGACGGCGACGGCGACGACCTGGATATTGATCTGGCCGGCATCCACGGGGCCCCAGGAATTCCCTCCGTCGGAACTCTTCCACAGGCCGTCCGAGGCCCCGTAATAGAGCGTATTGGGATCACCCTTGACGAAGCCCACGTCGGCGTACATCCCTTGAAGCGGGATGAGCTGCCAGGTGTGGCCGTCATCCGTGGAACGGTAGAGGCCAGAAGCCGTGGCGGCAAAGACGCGGGTTGCCACGTAGGGGTCGGCGGTGATGTCGTAGATGGCACTGCCGGGCGGCGCGAGGACGGACGACCAGCCCGAAGAGAGTTCGGGTCGACTCTCTAGACTCGTCGCCATCGGGCGGATGGTCACATACGATGGCCTGGGGCCATCGGCGAGCCTATGGCCTGCAATCTCTGTGAAGCGCTGGATCTCCTGAAGCCGCCACTGTCTCATTTGGGCCGGAGTGAGCCTTTGGGCCGCTCGCCTGTCCTGCTTGTGCCCGGCTCCCCCACCCCAGGCCGCGAGGGCCACGGTGCAGATCGCCAGGCCCAACGCTACCGCACACCACTTCCACCTTCTGCTTCCCATGAGGTCCTCCTTTTTTTGTTGCTACTCCTGATAAGGTTCACCGCCTGCGGTTCCACCGACGGACGGTTGATCGTTCTTCAATCGAGCCAGCCTAGCCAGGTAACCTCTGGCCACTTCATTCCGGGGATCGAGCGCCACGGCCCGCTGAAAGGTGCGTTCCGCCTCTTCCAGTTGGCCTTCGGCGACCTCCAGGGCTCCCATGTTGGTCCAGGCCGGCGCATAGTCCGGATGCGCCTTCAGGAGGTCCGACAGCACAACGCGCGCCTGCGCTGACTGGCCAAGCTGGAGAAGAGCCGCCGCCTCCAGGTTTAGGGTGGCCGGGTCGTCTTTGCCAATGGTGGTTTTCAGCGTGGCTAGACAGGCCTGAAAGTCCTTCTGCTGGTAATGATCGCTGGCTAGCGCCAAGGCCACGGCAACGTTTCGCGGGGCGAAGGCGTGCAACGCCTTGAGTCGGGCCATCGCGCCATCTCGGTCCCCCAATCGCCACTCCAGGTTGGCCGCGATGGCCGAATCTGCCAGATAATTCACGCCGGCGTCGGCGGCAAGCTGGTAGTTCGTCAAGGCTTGGGCCGTCAGGCCCTGGTTCAGGTAGGCCTTGCCCAAGTTTTCATAAAGGACCATGTCCCTGAAAGAATGAAGCGCCTCGCCCATTTTCTGGAGCCCCTCGCCGGGCTGTCCAACCTTGCAGAGAAAGGCCCCGAAGGAGGCCAGGGTCTGCCCTGGGTTTGGAGCCAAGCGCAGGGACCGTTGGAAAAGCTGCCGGGCCACTGTCTCCTGCCCGGCCGTGCTGGCGGCGAGTGCGGCGCGCAGGTCGCGCCGGGCAAAGAACTGGGTTCCGGTGATGGCCAGGGCCACCGCGAATCCCAGCAGACAGAAGGCGGCCAGAACACGCGCGGGCAACGCGAGGACGAGCCTGCTCTTCCCAGACTTGGCGGCGGTCTGGCGCCCGATCAGCCCGATGACGATGAAGAGCAAGAGGGTTTCGGACGGCCGGTGCAGCGGAAAATCTACCAGGGCGATAACTCCCCATGCGGCCAAGGATGAAGCCAGGGCTGCGCCTGTGGCGTCTCTTGGCTTGCCCCGCAGAACCCGGAGCAGAGAGCCTCCCGTGAGGAGAACCAAGAGCCCTATACCGAGGAGGCCTCCCTCCACGGCCTCCTGGAGGTAGTCGTCGTGGGCCCAGATCACCATCTCTCGAACAGGCAGGAAGGTTTTCAAAGGTTGGTCCTTGATCACCTCTCCCTGGCTGGGTATGTATCCGTAGTAGAAGGAACCCAAGCCCTGACCCGTGAGAGGATTTGCTACAAACTGGTGAAGCGCGGAAAGCCAGATGAGTTTGCGCCCCGTCAAGTCACGCCTGTTCAGATCCTCCACGGTCCGGTCCCACATGGCCCCGGGCGTCCGGCGGCTGAGCACGATGACACCAGCTGGAAAGAGCGCTAGGAGGAGCAACAAAACGGCGACGGCCAACCGCACACGGCTTGAAGCGAGCGCCCCTGCCCACACCCCACGGCGCCGTGCGAAGACCGCCGCCGCTACAAGCAGGGCCAACCACGCCGCCCGGCTTTGCAGAAGAACGAGGGTCGAGAACACGTGAAGGGTGATGAAGATCAATACGGCGCGCGCCCACTTCGGCGAGCCCTCCCACAGGGTCGCTGCCAGAGGAAGCCCCATGACCAAAAAGGCGCCCACGAAGGTATGAAAGCCCAGGGTCCCGACGAGCCGGCCGTTGTTCCATAAGCCCAGCCCGGCTGCCCGACTCTGGAGGTCCTGTACGGTAACTGCAACCGCCTGGATTTCTAAGGCGGCGGCCACTGCCCAGAAAAGCCGGCGTTCGACCTCAGTTTTCGGCACCGGGAGGAAACGCGCGAGAGGGTACACCAGCCCGACGGCCAGCCGCTGGCCCATGTCCACGATGCCGATATGAGGATCCGGTAGAAAGGTGAGGGAAATCCCTGACCAGACAAGCCAGAGGGCCCACGCTCCATCCAGCCAAGCCAGCTTGACCCTAGATCCCCCCATGAGGAACCACCCGACAGCCAGAAGCAACCCCACAAGAGACCAAATCGTGTATTTGGCATCGAAATAGGGGTAGAGGGATGAGTTGTCCCACGCGAGCCACGCCAGCAGCACACCGGCTCCAAGCCCCCACGCGAACCCGCCGGACAAGAGGGGCCGGGCAACCCCTGTCTCTGTTGATGCCTGAACCCCATCGGATCGGTGATTTAAGGGGTTATCTCTGCGTTTTCTCATCCTCTCCGCTCAAGGGGCCCATGGGACTCAGGAAGTTGCCTGCCGAAACTCACGCCCCTTCATTGGTGGGCGGTTTGGAACGTCGTCTGGCGGCGATCGCTTCACACTTGGGATCCCGCCTCCGTGGAGCGTCTTCTGGTTTGCCCGCAAGACGTGCAGCCAGGAACGCCGAGTGTCGCCAATCCCATTTGCAAAGCGCGTGCCGATGGGGCCTCATCCGGAATCGTTTCCAATTCCTTCAGAATGCGAGGCTTGCTTAGGCGGGTGAAAGAGAAGTCATCGACTCTTGTAAAGGTTTGTAGACAGAGTGTAAAGTAGGCCAAGCGAAACTCTTATGAGGAGGCCCATGCGGTACGAACTGGAGATCACGCTTCCTGGGTTGGCTTGCATCCATTACCACCTGCGCGGGGAGGGGCCCTGGCGGATCGGGGCGGAGGTTTCCTGTGACATTCCGGTGC